>DQHV01000351.1:0-125 GCA_003524335.1 Candidatus Aminicenantota bacterium
GACATCGAGGTCGGAGTGAGCCTGGGAATCGAAAATTCCATCCCCGAACTGCTGGAAAGGATCATGCCGTTCATCGGCGAGGGCTACCGGAGGATCAAGCTCAAGATTAAGCATGGCTGGGACAT
>DQHV01000351.1:221-8870 GCA_003524335.1 Candidatus Aminicenantota bacterium
GGTCTGGTGCGGCGGGATGCTGGAGTCGGGCATCGGCCGGGCCCACAACCTCCACATCGCCTCTCTCCCCAACTTCAAGCTGCCCAGCGACCTCTCGGCGAGCAAGCGGTACTACAAGGAAGACCTGATCGACCCGCCCATCGAGCTCCAACGGGACGGCACGATCAAAGTCCCGAAGGGCTTGGGAATCGGGGTGAACCCGGTCGAGGAGAGGATCAAGCGGGCCACCCTCCGGGAAGAGGCCTTTGCGCCATAATTATGAGACCAATAAAATCGCCTAACGAGCGATTTGGGAATGGATGACATTCCCAAATCGTTCGCCACAGCAGAGATTATTGGAGTGAACCGATGAGTCGTTTGAGCAAAACCGACAGGAAATGGCTGGAGGAGAAGTTCGGCGCCCGGGCCAATTTCAGCCCGACCGAGCGGCTTCTCTACGGTCATGATATCGCGGCCATCCCCAGCCTGTTCAAGCCGATTGTCGGGCGGGCCGTCCCCGATGCCGTCGTCCAGCCGGAGAGTGAACAGGAGCTGGCGATTCTCCTCCGCTGGGCGGCGGCCCGGAAAATCTCTCTGGTCCCCAGGGGCAAGGGCTCTTCGGGCTACGGGGGCATCATCCCCATCCGGAAGGGGATCGTTGTCGATTTTTACCGGATGAAGGGTGTCCTGTCGGTCGATGCCTCGAAGGAGACGGTGACCGTCGAGCCGGGCATCACCTGGGAGCAGTTGGACCGCAAACTCGAACCGCACGGACTGACCATCCGCCTCTATCCGACGAGCTACCCTTCATCGTCCGTGGGCGGCTGGCTTGCCCAAGGCGGCGCCGGCATCGGCTCCTACGAATACGGCTGGTTCGCCGGGAACGTCGTCAGTGCCCGCCTTGTCCTCCCCAGCGGCGAGGTCCGGGAGCTCACCGGCCAGGACATCGACCTCACCTCCGACGCCGAGGGGACCACAGGCTTCATCAGCCGAGTCACCTTGCGGGTGATGAAGAAAACAGACCTCGGTCTGACGGCGATCGCCTGCCCCGACGCCCACAAGCTAACCACGGTCTTCCAGGAGTTCATCGCCCGCGAGCTGCCTATCTGGTCGCTCGTCTTCATCAACCCGCGGATGGCGGAAATGAAGAACCGGGCTCCGGTCCGGATGCACCTCGGCCATCCCGCCGAGCACAAGGTCATCCTGCCGGCCGCCTACATCGCCGTCCTGGCCTACCGCGCTTCCGACCGCGACAAGATCGTCCCCGTTCTTCCCGACATCCTCCACGACTGCCAGGGAGAAGTCCTCAGCCAGGCCATCGCCGAGCACGAGTGGGAAAACCGGTTCAAGCTCATGATCGTCAAGCGGCTCGGACCGTCTCTCGTCCCGGCCGAAGTCGTCGTCCCCCTCGATAAACTCGGCGTGGTCATGGAGGAGATCGAGCAGAAGATCAACCTGCCTGTGGTCAAAGAGGGCGTCATCGTCAAGAAGGGGCGCGACGGGGAACCCGAGGCCGTCATCCTGGGCTTCATCCCCAGCGACCAGCGCAAGTTCAGCTACAACTTTGTCTTCGGCCTGGTGCTCTCGATCATCAAGATCGCCGAGAAGCACGGCGGCCGGCCTTACTCGATCGGACTGTACTTCGTCCGCAAGGCCAAGAAAATCCTGGGCCCGGACCGGGCGCTTCGCCTCAAGGCCTACAAGAGAGAGGTCGACCCGAAAGGAATCCTCAATCCGGGGAAAGTCGTTGCGCCCAACATGGTGAGCCGGGCGCTTGGAATCGTCAAGATATTCGAGCCGGCCGTTCGGCCGTTCGGGAATACCGTGATCACCCAAGTTGGCGAGCGCCTGGATAAAACCAAGCGGGGCATTCCCGGAGATGTCGCCTGGTACGCCTATGCCTGTTCTCAGTGCGNNCGAGTGCGACCAGTTCTACGGCCGCGGCTGGGAGAGCCAGTCGCCGCGCGGTAAGTGGTACTGGCTTCGCGAGTACCTGGAGGGCCGGGTGGATTGGGACCAGCAAATGGTCGACACGATCCTGGTCTGCACGACCTGCGAGCTCTGCAACCACCGCTGCTCGGCGGCCCTGCCTATCGAGCCGAGCTGGATGAAGCTCCGGGGTAAGCTCATCCACGAGGACAAGAAGATGACCTTTCCGCCCTTCGAGATGATGGCCGCGGCGACCGTGGCCGAAGGGAATATCTGGGCCGGATACCGTAAGAACCGCACCCAGTGGCTTCCCGAGGATATGAAAGCCAAGCACGGGCCCGGCGCGAAAGCCAAGAATGTCTACTTTGGTGGCTGTACGGTTTCCTACGTCGAGAACGATATCGGCCAGGCGGCTGTAACACTGCTGGATGCGGCCGGAGTCGATTTCACCACTTTGGGCAACGTCGAAAACTGCTGCGGGACGCCGATGCTCGTCGCCGGCAAGTGGGATATCTTTGCCGAAACCATGAAAAAGAATATCGCCGCCGTCAAGGCCGCGGGAGCGGACACTGTCGTCTCGAGCTGCCCGGCCTGCGACATGATCTGGCGCCATGTCTATCCCGAATGGGCCGGCAAGCTGGGCGTCGAGTTCGGCATCACGGCCAAACACTACAGCGAGCTCGTCGCGGAGAAGATCAAAGCCGGAGATTTCCGCTTCCCAGGAGCGATCAACAGGAAGGTGACCTGGCACGACTCCTGCCATATCGGCCGGGTCTCCGCTGTGTACGAACCGCCGCGCGACGTCATTAAGGCGATCCCCGGAGTGGATTTCGTCGAGATGACCCACCACCACGATAAAGCTCATTGCTGCGGGAGCGTCCTGACCCTGATCAAAGAGCCGCTCGTCGCCCACGACATCGGCGAGATGCGCCTGGCGGAGGCGACGGCGGTAGGAGCCGAGACCGTGTTAGCCCTCTGCCCCTGCTGTGAGTTCCAGCTCCGCGTGACCAAAGAGAAAAAAAATACACCCGTCGAGATCCGCGACCTGGCCGCCTTCGCCTGCGAATCGCTGGGCAAGAAGTTCGCCGATCCGAGCCCGGAAGTATCGCGGCAATGGAAGGTTTTCGAGGGCCTGATCGCCCTGATGACCCCGCAGGGGTTCGCCGACCTGATGGACACGATGTGGCCGGAGATGCTCAAGGCCATGCCCCTCGGGATGGGGGCGATGATGAAGGGAATCGGCAAGCTGGGCCCGGTGAGCGGCTTCATGTTCGCCCTGATGAAGCCGGTATTCCCGGTGCTCTTCCCCAAGCTCCTGCCCGGAATGATGCCCAAGGTGATGCCGGCCATGCTCGAGAGGGTGAGTGCCATGATCCCGATGCCCGATTATATGGCCGAACAGATGCCCGGGATGATGCCCAAGGTCATGGATAACCTGATGCCCCACATGCTGCCCGACGTGGTGCCTCTGGTCGTTCCCAAGATGATCGCCTACCTGCGCGGCCGGGCCTGAGAGCCCCTATTTTTTCTTGGGAGCGGGACGGGCCTCGATCTTCCAGATTCCCTTATCTTCCGGATATCGGCCATCGTGGGGGAATGTGGTAGCTAACGGTTTCCCCTGAAGGAGGTCCCGGAACGGGACTTCGAAAACGACCTTGAAGTCGGGAAGGTTCGCCGACCCGAATTCCGATCCCCACCGGATCGGCGTTGCCTCCCATTCGGTCCAGAAGCTCAATCGTACCTTATCGGGGGGCGTCCCGGACCGGGCGGCCGCCTCATCCTCGGCCATGGGTTCTGATTCGATGGCCAGGCCGGCGGAAAACTCCCGGGGCCTGGCGCTGAGGAAGCGGGGCTGAAGGCGTTCCTCGCCTTTCTGCACGTCGTTCAGGACCAATTTTGAGAAGGAGCCTCTTCCTTTGTCGGAATTGACCTGGCAGCGACCCAACAGCGGGTCGTCCTCGGGGTCAAATTCGAAGGTGACGGAAGGGAAGAGGACCTTGAAAGAAATCTCGGCCAGGCCCTGCCGGCCGTCGGGGACAAAGGGGGAGGCCATTTCCAGTGCGAGATGGATCTCATAATTGGGCGAAATCCTTACCGATTTCTTCCGTTCTCTTGCGGCCGGACGGGTGCCCCCTTTCCTGGTCATGACGCCCTTCGCGTAGCACTCCATGTCCTGGCCGGCAAGGGCCAGGTCAAAAGTCTGTTCGAAGCTGTTGTCATCCAGGATCCTGTAGGTTAACCTGGCTTTGAATCCCGGCGGCATGTTTTCAATGGCCTCGCTGAGGAAGACGAAGGTTTTGCCGTCTCCAGCCGGTCCGGTGCAAACATACTGGTTAACGAAGCCCTCGACATGAAACTGCCGGAAGACATAGGCCTTCCGCAGCCGGTCGTAGCTGAAGAATCCCCAGTCCTCGTGCCGCTCACCCTTCGGGTTCTTCTCCTGGGGGTCGAAGCGGGACTCGTTTCTGACCTGCATATACTGTCCTCCCAGGACAAAGGAGAACTCCTGCTTTCCGCGGGACACTCCCGGCTTGCCCTCGCCGGTCCCTTCCCATTGTCCGACGAAGAATTGAAACGGCTTCCAGACATCCTGGGGCTCTTTAGGCTGCTGCACTGCCCAAGAGAGGAGAACAGTGAGAGCCGCCGCCGCAATCACAATCATCCTTTTTCTACTCATTTCAGTCCACACATCCGGCCCTGTCTTCCTTTTCCCGGGGCCTTTAAGGTCTTGTCGGCATTTATTATATATTATCAAGGCCGTCATGTCCCCAAGCGCTTGCCGGCATCACCAGCCGCCATTTTCTGTCCTTGGTCCGTCAGCAAACACGAAGAGGTCTGGACTGCACAACGCTCATCGAGACTCTTCTCGAGAATGGAGGCAAGCGATGAGGATACCGTTGTTGGTATTGGCGCTATTCGGTATCGGGTTGGCCTGGAGCGCATCGCGAACAAAGGGTGCGACCTTTCCCTGATCAAGAGGACCCTGCAGCCGTCTGAGTTTTAGGCTTGAAAAAAAGGGACGGCTCTCGCTCGAGAGCCGTCCCTGGACTTTCCGCGGTGGCTGTCTTATTTGGCCTTGCGGATGTAGACGTTCCCCTCGTAAGTGGTGATCTGGATCTCTACGCCGCCGCCGTTGATCAATCCCAGGGTCACTTTTTCAAAGGAGACCCTGTAGCCTCCCCCTTCCTTTCGCTCGTCCTCTTCTTTCTTCTGCTGGCTCGGTTTCAGTTGGACATCGAAGTCAGTGAAGATTTTTCCCTCGTCGGTCTTCATCTTCAGGCTGGCCTTGACGTCGAAGGGCAACGTGATGTCGACATCGCCCTCCATGGTGCTGAAAGACATGGGCTTACCGGGTACGACTTTGCCGAAGACCGCCTTGATCTCGCCGTCCGATGAGTCCGCCACAACGGGCCCGGAGACGTTGGTCAGGACGATGGGGCCGTCGCTGGTCTCCACCTCGATCTCCCCGTCTACCCTGTCCACGGTCACTCCTCTTTCGTCATCGCGGCAGGACAGCCGGAGCGAGGTCGAAAACGGAACCTGGATGACCACGTCTACGGCCCTCTTTCCCTCTTCGGCATTCACCTGAATGACATTCTCCTCTTCTTCAATGGTCAGCCCCATGCTCTCGACCTCGATCGTTTTCATGCCCTTGGCCTTTTCGGCCTGAGCCTTCTTCCTGGCCAGCTCTTCCTGGTCCAGTTCCTCTCCCCCTTCCGCCAGGGCAGCTTCCTGTTCTTGTTCTTCCTTGGTCAGGACCCTCTCCCTCCAGCGGGCATCGATGACGACGTCCTTGCCCTCATAGCCTCTGACGGTGATGCTCCCTTCACTGATGTCCACTTCCACCGTGCCGGGTTTGGCCGGGTTGGAAAAGCTCACCACCGCATGGTCGGCCTGGCTCTCTTGAGCATTGTCCGCCAAGCCTGCCGCCCACAGGAGAATCATGATTCCTGCGAGTCTGATGATCGTTTTCATAGTATCCTCCTTTGTTTCATCGTTTATTTGATTAGCTGAGCTGGGTTAGTCCCAGCTCGGCGCGTTTTTTAACTTTCGGGTTCAGTTTTTCATCCTGGATGAGCCGCTCCAGAGCTTCCACAGCCCTCCTTTCCCTGATCTCGACCAAGAGGTTGATCAGCGACAGCTGGACAAGGGGAGAGGTCTGTCCGGCGAGAGAATGGATGAGCCCCGCTTTGACCTCCGGATGATCATAGAAGAGATAGAGCGCATCCACGGCGGCCAACCGGACATTGACGTTGGGATCACGGTTCAGAGTTTCGAGCAAGGTTTGGATGATCTCATCACCCGGCCGGTCGATCCGCGCGCTCCAGCTCACCCCCATGAGCCTCTCGCTGGGGGAGGCCTGCTTGAGGAGCGAGACGGCCACGATCCGGCGCATGTCATCGACCTCGCCCCTGAGGCCGGTCACTTCGGTCCGCGCGGCCGAGCGCGAGCGTACGCTCAAAAGGAAACCTCCGCCCAGGCCGGCGGCGATGAGGATGAGCGAGAGAGCGATTTGATAGGCCGGCCTCCTGGGCATGAGCCGCCCGAACCAGTAAGACAGGGTTTGTCCGAGGCTTATCTTATCCCGGTCTTTCTCCGTGCCTTTCTTGTAGGCTTCGAGCATTTCGTAAAAGCGGATTCGGAGCGAACCGCTGGGCTGTTCTTTGGGCAAAACCCCCAGTTTCGTCCAGATGGCGCTCAGGCTCTCGAGTTCCTCCCGGCAGGCGGGACAGTCGGCCAGATGCGCGCGCACCTCGGACAGAGATTTTTCGTCCAGCTCGCCGGCCAGATAGTCGGCGGATTTTTCTCTGATCTGTTCGCATTTCATGGGGAAGTTCCTCCCTGGAGCTCGAAATAGATTTTTCCGAGCTCCTTGATGGCCCGGTGGATCGTCGACTTGATCGAGCCGATATCGCAGCCCATGAGCTCGGCGATCTCCCGGTATTTCATCTCCTGGAAGCGGCTGAGAAGGAGGACCTCCCTCTTTCTGAGAGGGAGCCGGTCGAGGGCCTTCTTGAGCACGGCGGCATCGACCTCGGCGCTCAGGCGCTCGATGGCAGGCGTCTCCGCCACGGCCGGCTCCTCGAACTGCGCGTCGAGAGGCACCTCCTGCTTCTGCTTCCTCAGATGGTCGACATGGACGTTCCGGGCGATCTGGTACATCCAGACTATGAACTTGCTCTGGCCATGGTAAGTATCCCGGTACTTGAGGATGCGGAAGAAGACCTCTTGGACCAGGTCCTCGCTTGTGCTCCGGTTTCCGGACAGTCTCAAGAAAAAATTGAACAGCATGATATGATGCCTCTCGAAGAGGATGGCCAGGCGTTCGACCTTCCCGTCCCTGACCTCTTCCATCAGTCGGTTATCAGATGTCGGTTCCACGTATCTCCTTGGTCACTCGGGCTCACAGATATAGACTACGGATCCAGGAAAAGGTTACACCAAACCGAAGACTTTTTTAATCTTTGGTCCTAAGGCGAGGGGGAGTCCCTCAGAAAGCCCTCCGCAGCGGAGCGGGCACATCTCATTTTGCCAAAGCGAAGGGTATGCATGAGGAAGTCCGTGGACGACTGAGNNAGCGAAGGAGGATGCGAAGCGAGTTCCCACGCTGGGGGAACGAGCGGGCTGACGAATCCATGCCTGAGCCTCCCCCGAGCCTCGTTTGACTTGGTGCGGGCGGGGTGATATAAACGCAACGCGGAGGCGAAGATGGCCGTCCTGACCTACAAAAGAGCCGGAGTCGATATCGGCCGGGCTGACCAGTTCATCTCGAAGATCAAGCCGCTGGTGAGGACAACCGCTCGGCCCGAGGTCCTGGGCGCGATAGGCGGTTTCAGCGGGCTGTTCCGGCCCCGGCTCCGGGGCGTGAAAGACCCCGTGCTCGTTTCTTCGACGGACGGTGTCGGGACCAAACTATTGGTCGCTGAGGCGCGGGGAGAATACGGCACCATCGGCATCGACCTGGTGGCCATGAACGTAGACGATGTCGTGGTGACGGGCGCAGAGCCCCTTTTCTTCCTCGATTATATCGCGGTCGGCAAGCTCGTCCCGGCCCAGCTCGTCTCGCTCATGAAGGGGATTGTCCGGGGGTGCCGGGAGGCGGGATGTGCGCTGGTGGGAGGGGAAACGGCCGAGCTACCCGGGCTTTATGCTCCGGGGAAGTTTGACCTGGCTGGGTTCTGCGTCGGGATTATAGACAGGAAGAGGATCATTGACGGCCGCCGCTGCCGGCCGGGCGATGCCGTCGTCGGGCTGGCCTCGAGCGGCCTCCACAGCAACGGATATTCGCTGGCGCGAAAAGTCTTCAGCCAAAAAGAGATCAAAGGGAAATGGGGGGCGGAGCTGCTGAGGCCGACCCGTATCTATACGCGGCCGATCCTCCAGGTCATGAAAAAGGTCCAGATCAAAGCCCTGGCCCACATCACGGGAGGCGGTTTCTATGACAACATCCCGCGCGTCATCCCGGAAGGGCTGATGGTCAGGATTATTAAGGGAAGCTGGCCGATCCTCCGGATCTTCCGCGTGATCCAGAACCGGGGCCGCGTCAACGAGCACGAGATGTTCCGGACATTCAACATGGGCATCGGGATGGTCGCGGTCGTCGGGGCCAGGGACGCATCCCGGACCGTCCGGCTGTTCGCGAGACTCGGGCTGAAAGCCTATCTAATCGGCGAGCTGATCAAGGGAAAGCGTGAAGTCGTCATTCGCTGAGTGCGTCCCTTCAGTCGGATCCCCGGGATG
>DQHV01000076.1 GCA_003524335.1 Candidatus Aminicenantota bacterium
AGGGGGAGGGTGAAGGTCGGATACAAACAATTCGATTCACTGAACCCTCAGAGAAAGGACTATCGGGGAATCGTCGGGGATTCGAGCGTTTCGGTCAGACTGATGAAGACCTTCGCCGCCAGGGCTTCCTATAAGCGGGATGTCCAGTTTTCCGTGCGGTATGACGGCACCTATTTCCTGGAGAGCCGAGCAGGAGCCGGCGCCTCGCTCTATATATCCAGGAACATCCGGCTCGACTATGACTACAACCGGGGTAGAAACGACTATCCCCAGGAGTTCGGCATCCAGAAAAGGCGCGATGATTATCAGATTCACGCCGTGGGTGTATATTTCCGGCNNACCATGAAGAAGATGCTCATTCTGCTTGCGCTCGGCTATGGGCTTGTTGTTCCGGTGGCGCTCCACGCCCAGGAAGAAGCGGTATCATTTGTCAAAGAGCACAAGATCGGCCCCAAGGACCTGCTCGAGATCACCGTGTTCGATCTACCGGGGCTTGACCAGACTGTGCGGGTTTCGGAGGACGGGACGATCACCCTGCCGCTTCTCGGTGCCGTAAAGATTGACGGATTGACCAAGGACGAGCTCGAAACGAAGCTGGCCGGACTTCTCGAAGCGAAGTACCTCAAGAAGGCCCGCGTTTCGGTCTTCATCAAGGAATACCAGAGCAAGCTCGTGGCCGTGATCGGCGCCGTGGAGAAGCCGGGGATGTACGAGCTCATCGGCCGGCTCACCCTCCTCCAGATGGTCTCCAAGGCCGGCGGGTTCAAGGAGAACGCCTCGAACGAAATCTTTGTCTTGAGGGAGGAGGAGAAGGGGACGACGTCTTCCATCAAGATCGACCTGGACGACCTCCTGCTCAACGGCAACCAGACGCTCAACATCCTGCTCCAGCCCAACGATGTCATCAACGTGCCGGTGGACAAGCTCATCAGCTTGTATGTCTTCGGGGCGGTGAGGAACCCGGGCAAGATCGAGGTCAAGATGTCGAAAAAGATCACTCTGCTCCAGGCTGTCGGGAACGCGGGCGGGCTGGCTGACAACGCCAGGAAGTCGGGGATCCGGCTCAAGAGGAAAGATAGGTGGACGGGAAAAGAGACCGAGATGAAGGTCAACCTCGGTGATATAATCAAAGGAAAGAGGCGCGATATCGAGCTCCAGGAGGGGGATGTGATCATCGTCCCAGAGAGCATCTGGTAGAAGGGGAGGACGAAGATGGAGAAATATTATATTGAAGAAGAAGACAGTGGGCAGGAATTCAACCTGCGCGATTACTGGATGGTGCTCCTGAAGAGGAAGTGGACCGTGGCGGTGTTTGCGATACCGCTTTTCGCCGTCGTGACCATATATTCTTTTGTGGCGAGGCCGAGCTACACGGCCAACGGGACGCTCCTCATCGAGAAAGAGCCGAATATCCTGACCTTCGAGGAGGTCTTCCAGCTCGAGACCTTCCTGGACGACTTTTTCCAGACTCAGTTCAAGCTCCTCCAGAGCCGGTCGCTGGCCAATAACGTGATCGATAAATTGAAGCTCGATGAGAACGAAAAGTTCGCGGGAAAGGCGATCGTAAGGGAGAAGGAGAAGAGGGCGGCGGGCGGGGCGGTGGACGCGAGGAGCCGGACGACGCTCATCGAGAAATTCCTGGGCAAGCTGGCCGTAAAGCCGATCCGCCAGACGAGGCTTGTCGAAGTCCAGTTCAAG
The DNA here is from genome assembly GCA_003524335.1 of Candidatus Aminicenantota bacterium. Taxonomy (GTDB): domain Bacteria; phylum Acidobacteriota; class Aminicenantia; order Aminicenantales; family UBA8522; genus UBA8522. The sequence goes on from DQHV01000076.1 coordinate 1,699, forward strand.
GACCGAGACCCCAAATTCGCGGCGGATGTCGTCAACGCGCTGTTTGAATCCTTTATCGACATGAGCGTCGAGCTCAAGTTTGCGACGACAGAGCAGGCCACCGAGTTCCTGGCCAAGCAGATCACCGGGCTGAGGAGCGAGATCGAGGTCAAGCAGCGGGAGATGCAGAAGTACGGGGCGGAAAAAAACATCATCGCCCTGAGCGAGACCGAGACGACCATCATAGAGAAGCTGGGCGAGCTCAACAAGGCCCTGACCGCGGCCCAGATCGACCGGGTGAGGAAGGAAGTCTATTACAACGAGATTAAGAACGCCTCCCCCGACAACATCCCCGAGGGCATGACCAACGTCCTGATTCAGAGGCTGAGGGAAGATTATGTCCGGATGAGCCGGGAGTACTCGAAGAAGGCGGAGACGTTTAGGGACGACTACCCGGAGATGCAGGGGCTCAAGGCCGAGCTCGAAAGCGCCAAGAGCCTGCTCGAGAACGAGACTAATAACTTAATCAAGGCGGCCTACTCGGACTACCAGACGGCCTACAAGAGGGAACGGTCGCTGGATGACGTCTTCAACAAGCAGAAGCAGGAGGCCATCCAGCTCAACAGCAACGCCATCCTGTACAACAGCCTGAAGATCGAGATCGAGAACAAGAACAACCTATTGGAGTCGCTGATCAAGAGGGAGAGCGAGACCGGGGTGGCGGCGAGGTTGAAGGGGCTGAGGACGTCGAATATTAGGGTTGTGGACAAGGCGGAAGTGCCGCTGCGGCCGTCGAGCCCGAGGAAGAAGCTGAACATGCTGCTGGCCTTGATGATGGGGTTGTTCGGGGGAGTCGGGCTGGCGTTATTGTTCGATCATCTGGATAATTCCGTCAAGAGNNGCAGTCGCAGCAGCCAAGGCGGCGGAGATGGTGGAGCCCAAGGTCAAATCGATAGAATTGATTGCGCATCTTTCGCCAAAATCCAACCTGGCCGAGAGCTACCGGACGATCAGGACGTCGCTGCTTTTGAGCTCGGCGGATAAAAAGCCTAAGTCGATCGTGGTGACGAGCGCGCTGCCGGAGGAAGGGAAGAGCGCGACGCTTTGCAATCTAGCGGTTACGCTGGCCCAGGCGGGGAAGACGGTGCTGATCGTGGATTCGGATTTCCGGAGGCCGACGCAGCATAAGATATTTAAGATTCGGAATATCAACGGACTGACGAATTATCTGACCTCGGAGATGGAGCTCAAAGCGCTGGTCAAGGAGACCGGAATTCCGAAGTTGTATTTGATCAACGTGGGGCCGGTGCCGCCGAACCCGGCCGAGCTCCTGGGGTCGGAGAAGATGGGAAACCTGATCGAGAGCCTGAAGCAGTGGTTCGATTTTATTTTGTTCGATTCGCCGCCGGTGCTGACGGTGTCGGATGCCATGGTGCTCGGGCCGAAGATCGACGGGATCATTTTGGTCGTGTGGGGAGGGAAGACGGCCAAGGACGCGCTGAAGCAGGCCAAGGAGAGGCTGGACATGCTGAAGGTCAAGTGCCTGGGTGTCGTCATCAACAACCTCAACATCCAGGAGCACGATTATTACCACATGCACCATCATTATCACTATTACGGGGAGGGCAAGGGCGGCGAAAAGACCACCTGAATTATGGGGACACTTACTTTAATTCCTACACTCTCTCCCCTCCCTCTCCCTTCCAGGGAGAGGAGTTAAGGTTAGTGTCACCATAATTCGGACAAACAAAAAAGCTTGACAAAACAGTCTGGACGGGCCTAGACTGAAAGTGTCAAAGGGAGGATAAAATGCAGGGGGATAAGGTTCGAAAATTAAGGAGCGCGGGAGTTCG
>DQHV01000074.1 GCA_003524335.1 Candidatus Aminicenantota bacterium
CTCCTTCCCCGTGCCGCTTTCACCGTGAATCAGCACGGTCGCGTTGGTCGGCGCGGTCTTGAGGATGTCCTTCCAGAGCTGCTTCATCAGGGGGTGGTTGCCGACGATTTGATAGCGTTTTTCGGCCTTTTTCCTCAGGTCGAGGCACTCGCGGCGGAGTGTGTTCTGGTTGAGGGCGTTGCGGATGCTCAGGAGGACCCGGTCCCGGTGGAGAGGTTTTTCAAGGAATTCAAAGGCCCCGAGCTTGGTGGCCNNAGTATATCCAGGCCATTCCGGCATGGAAGCTTAATGTCGAGGAGGACAAGGTCGAGGTCGATCGTCTCCTCGATTAGGGAGATGGCTTCCTCGCCGTCAGCGGCCTCGAGGAACTGATACCCCTCGTATTCAAGGATCATTTTGAGGGATTTCCGGATATTCTCCTCGTCATCGACGACCAAAATCTTGGCTTTTCGAAGGTTTTTCATGACCGCCTCTTGGGAAACATTCTAACACAGCCGCCTCCCTGCCGCCAACCTGGAGAAATGCTTATGTAAAAAGACTTTACAGTGCCTCCCATTTTGATTCCTCGGGGATTCTCGGGGTTTCCCCTGGAAGACCGCGCTATCAACAAACATGACTTTTGGTATAGAATTTGCTGGTGGAGGAGAGAAGACGGCTGTGGTGAACAGTACAGATCAAGAGCCTGACCGAAAGCTCAGTCAGAAAACTCGCATCCTTCTTCTTGCTCTTGCCCTCTCCACCGTTGGCTCTCTCGCCATCGGCCTGTTCGGAGCCGAAGAGGCGGCCAAGTATCTTGTCCTCGATAACGGCCTCAAAGTCTTCCTGTTGGAGAAGCGCAATGTCCCCCTCGTCAATGTGGCGGCGGCCGTAGGCCTGGGCAGCAAGGACGAAACCGCGGAGACGAGCGGCCTTGTCCACGTCCTCGAACACTCCATCCTCTTCCGGGGGACTGAAACCCGCTCGGGGAGCGAAATCAGCCGCGATATCCGGCGGCACGGTGCCTATTTCAACGCCCACACAGGTCAAGACCTTGCTTTCTTCGAGATCTCTGTCCCGGCCTCCGCTTCAGACTTCGCCTTGGGCAATCAGAAGGAGATCCTCTTTCATCTCAGGATCACCCAGGAGGAGCTGGACACGGAAAAGGAGATCATCCTGGAGGAGTTCCGCCAGCTCGAGGACGACCCCTTTAAGTACGCCACAAGTCTGGTCTATCAAAACCTTTTCCGGGGGCATCCCTATGCCAACCCACTGATCGGCGACCCGGAAGTGATCAAGAACCTCACGGTGGAGAACATCGCTGCGCTCTATGGACGGTATTTCGTCCCGGCCAACTGTGCGCTCGCCGTGGTGGGCGATTTCAGCCTCGAAGAGATGGAGGAGAAGGTGCGCCGGGTCTTTGGCGACGTCAAAGGAGAACCCCTTTCGCCTCTGAAATTCGAGCCGGCCAAGCCGCCGGAAAAGGCCGTGGACATGGACGTGGAGATGGACGTCCAGAAGGCCTATCTTGTCATTGCCGCTCAGGCGCCCGACTTCAACAACCCCGAGCAGTATGCCATGGACGTCCTGACCGAGGTCCTCGGCCGCGGCGTCAACCCGCTCCTGTACTCCGCCCTCAACCAGGGCCCGAGAAAGCTCGTCGAGACGATCATGACGGCCTACCAGTCCCATAAGTATGGAGGTGCTTTTCTGGCCTTTCTCACCCTGGACCCGAAAAAACTGGGTATGGCCAAGCGCGAGGCCGTCAACTACCTGAGAAGAGCAAGAGAAGGATATTTTTCGCCCGAGGACATCCTCGGCGAGCAGCAGATGTTTGCCTTCGACCATCTGGGTAGCGCCAAGAACCAAATCAAGTACAATGCTTATCAGTCGCAGGAAAGGGGGCTTTCCATCGCCGTCTCGCTCGCCCAGTTCATGATCTTAAGAGAAGGCCGGGCTGAGAGCAACTACCTGGAAAACATCGACCGCGTAAAATCAGGAGATTTGAGGAAGACCGCGGGCAAGTATCTCGGACGGGCTAACTATGTTATGGTCTCGATCATCCCTAAAAAGACGAAATAGAACATGACNNCAGTCCTCGGCCACGACGACCCTCCAGATCCTGATCAAGGGCGGGAAACGGGCGGAATCTTCGGCTAAAAGGGGGCTGGCCTTCCTGACCACAAGGCTTTCGATCGAGATCCCGGACTCAGGAAAAGCCCAGGAACTGATCAGCCTGGCCACGCGGTTTTCGATCACCTCTCAGGGTGACAATTCGCTCATCACCATGGAGTGTCTCTCGGCCAACCTCGAGCCGTCGCTCAAGGTCCTCTCCAAGATCTTCCTCGACCCCCTCTTTTCCGGGATCCGGATTGACGCCGTCAAGAAGTACATGGAGCATCAAGGCAGGATCGAGGAGGATGACTCGGTCCGGCTTGGGCATCTGGCCGGTCTCCNNAATCGCTCGAGGCCATCAAGAACAAGGACGTCTCCGAATTCTACAAGGTCTATTTCGTCGGTTCGAATATGATCATGTCCTTCGCCTCCGACCTCCCCGAAGACACCCTCCTGGACTTCGTCGGCCGATACTTCGCCCGCGTTCCCTTGGGAAATCCCGTTGCCCTGGACCCAGTCGCCGCGTCTGAGCCGGGGGAAAAAATGGTCCACATCGAACGCGATACCAAGCAGGCTTTCGTCAGCCGAGCCTATCGTCTGCCCAACATCTCCCGCCGGAATTTTGCCCTGGCTTCTCTCCTTGAAAACCTGCTCGGGAAGGGACAGGGATCGCGGCTTTGGCCGCTGCGCGCCGAGAAAAAGCTGGCCTACAACGTGAACTGCCGCTCCACCCAGATGCAGGAGGGCGGATTGATCGAAGCCTACCTCGAGACCGACACGGCCAAAACGGAGGTCGCCCGGGAGGCCCTCCGGGCTGTGCTTGACGAGCTTTTCCGGAACGGAACGACTGAGGAGGAGCTTCTTTACACGAAAAATGCCGCCAAGGCGGATTTTATCCGGGACAATGAAACAAAGGCCAGGAGGGCGGGAATGCTGGCTTTTTTCGAAACCTCCGGCCTCGGGCAGGACNNAGCTCTGTCTTTGGAAATCGACGCCCTGACCCTGCAGGAGGTCAACTCCTGCATCAGGGAGATCCTGGCGCCCGAAAAAGCTTTGGAGGTGGTCGTCGGGCCGAAGCCCGCCGGGTGATGACGGCTTAGGCGGTGTTTATTCTTCGCTCTTTTTGGCGAGTTCTTTGAGCTGCAGGCCGGCGTATTCGACAGTCAGCAGGATCTCGTCATCGGCGCCGCTCAGGCTCGCCGTGATCTCGGTTTGGGACGTCAGCCAACGGGAACTCATCTCCAGGTGGCCCAGACTCACCGCCTCCCCCCAGGAGGCGAAATCGTCCTTGTATGAAGTGTCCCGCCATTTCATGGCCTCTTCGAGAGGCCGGCCGAATTTTTGGACGAGCGCGTCCTTGACCTTCTGATAATCCTGGAGATAGGCGTTTTTATCGAGATAATCGCCCGCGAAGGAGAACCGGGTCAGGCTCAGCTTGTTGGTCGCGAAAAAGTAATCGATGGCGCAGTCCAGGTTGATGATCCGCTGCTGGTATCTCATAACCTCCAGGCCCCTCACCTTTCGCTGGTCGGATGGCTTCCCCTCCAGTTCCACGACCTGCTTCTTGCTCAACCCCCAGTGCATCTCCTCGAAATTACGGGGAGCGTAGCTGACCCGAAGGTTCTCGCTTTCCTCCGCGATGGTGATGGTTTTGAGCGGGTCAAAGAGGAGTTCTACTGTCGAGTCGAGGACATACCCCGACTTGGTCGAACCCGTCTTTTCTGATTTGAAGCAGACGTAGTACCAGGTTTTCTTCATCTTCCCAGAATAGAGCAGGGAGAGAATGTGGTCCCTTTCCAAGGTATCGATAATGGTGCTGGAGCTATCGGGTTGGAGATAGACATGGGCGTAGTCAGAGGCGACCCGGAGTTTCTTTTCGAATGCCCCCAGATGCCCGGGCCGGACGACCAAGACGCCGAGGGAGAGAAGAAATGCCCCTCGGATAATCCCTTTTGCTCGGTTTCGCATGGTCCGTTCCTTTCTCCTCAGGAATCCGCCGCACCCTGGACAGATGACTAGGCCTTGTCAGGGTGCCAAGAATAGAATGGATCCGACGGGAAAAAGGGACAATCCTCCCCAGGGGTGATTCGAGATGGGATTTCGCCTCACCCCTAGGGGGTAATCATTTCGCGTGCCTCAAGCTCCCGAGATCTGGGCGAGCTTGTTCAGGTCGTTCCAGTCCTTGTCCACGTCCTTTTGGATCGCTTCTAGCATCCAGGCGTTCTCCTCTTTGAAGAGGTGGCGGAAGCGGCCCTGTGACTTGAGCCATTCCAGGACGGGCTTTTTTTCTTTGGGCTTGTAGTTGACCTTGTATTTTCCGTTCTCCACCTCGTAGAGCGGCCAGACACAGGTATCGGCGGCGAGCTGCGCGAGCTTAATGCCCTGGGATTCGTCGTATTTCCACTCTGTCGGGCAGAGGCAAAGAACGTTCAGGAAGGCCGGACCTTCGACCTCGAAGGCCTTCTTGGCCTTGTTGTAAAGGTCCTGCCAGCGGTGGGGACTGGCCTGGGCGACATACGGGATGTTGTGGGCGGCGAGGATCTTGGTCAGGTCCTTCTTTTTCTGAATCTTGCCCGGGCTCTTGGAGCCGGCCGGCGAGGTTGTGGCCGATGCGCCCAGGGGGGTGGCCGAGGAGCGCTGTCCGCCCGTGTTGGCGTAGACGTTGTTGTCATAACAGACATAGACGATGTCGTGGCCGCGCTCCATGGCGCCGGAAAGGGCCTGGAGGCCGATGTCATAGGTCCCCCCGTCTCCGCCCACAGCGAGGAACTTGATTTTCTTATCGGCCGGGATCTTGCCCTTATTTTTCAGGGACTTGTACATCGCCTCGACGCCAGCGGCCGTGGCGGCGGCGTTTTCGAAGGCGCTGTGCACCCACATGCAGTTCCAGGCGGTCCGCGGGAAGATGGTGGTGCAGACTTCCAGGCAGCCGGTGGCATTGGACACGATAATCGGATCTTCCGTCGCCCGCAGGATCACCTTAAAGATGAGGGGAATCCCGCAGCCGAGGCACATGCCGTGCCCGGCGACGAGCTTATCTTCCATCTGAGCTAAATCCTTGAGTTTCACTGCCATGTTCTTTCTCCTTTGCGGGGCTGTCGTCTACTCTCTCAGGTTGATATAGCCGAGCATCTCGTCCACTTTTCCGGTAGCGGCAATCTTTTCGAGCTTCCGGGCGACCTCCTTGAAGTGCTCGACCTTGATGTCGCGGCCGCCCAGCCCGTAGACGTAGTTGACCATTTTGGGGCGCTTTTCATAGTCATAGAGCGCCGAGCGCACCTCAGTGAAGAGGGGTGCGCCGAAGGCGCCGGGAGCGGACGACCGGTCCAGGACGGCCACCGCCTTCATTTTCTTCAAGGCCTCGGCGATCTGCCGGTACGGGAAAGGCCGAAAAACGCGCGGTTTGAGCAGGCCGATCTTTTTTCCCTCGGCCCGGAGTTCGTCGACAGCGTCTTTACCCGTGCCCGCGGCCGAGCTCATGACGACGATGCAGAGCTCGGCGTCGTCCGTCCTGTACTCCTCGAAGAAGCCGTACTTCCGGCCGAAGGTCCGGCCGAATTCCTTCCCGACCTCCTCGATCACTCGCGGCGAGTTCTCGATGCCCTCGATCTGGCTCCTTTTGTGCTCAAAATAATAATCGGTGAAATCGATCGGACCCACTGTGAACTTCCGGCTGGTGTCGAGCAGCGGATACGGCGGCTTGAACTCGCCGATGAACTTCTTAACCGCGGCGTCGTCCTCCACCTGGACGACTTCGGACGAGTGGCTGATGATGAACCCGTCGAGGCCAACCAGGACCGGAGTCAGTACGTCAGGGTGCTCGCCGATCCGGAAGGCCTGGATGAAATTGTCGTAGGCTTCCTGGCAGTCCTCGGAGTAGATCTGGATCCAGCCGGAATCCCGGGCGCCCATGGTGTCGCTGTGGTCGCCGTGGATGTTGATCGGCGCACTCAGGGCGCGGTTGGCGATGGCGGCGACGATGGGGAGCCTCAACCCCGCGGCAATATAGAGCATTTCCCACATCAGGGCCAGGCCCTGGGACGAGGTCGCGGTCATGACCCTTCCTCCGGCTGAGGCCGCCCCGATGCAGACGCTCATGGCGCTGTGCTCGCTCTCTGGGCAGACAAACTCACCCTTGATCAGGCCATCCGCCCGGAAGGAGGCGATCGTCTCGACGATGGCCGTGGAAGGGGTGATGGGGTAGGCGGCGATGACATCGGGATCAATCTGCCGGGCCGCTTCGGCGATAGTCTGGTTGCCGTTAAGGATCTTCGTGGCCTTCATTTTTTCCTCCCTTCGGCCAGCTTGATCTCTTCTTTCACCATGACGATGGCTTTCTCTTTGGTCGGGCACTCTTCGGCGCAGAGGCCGCAGCCCGTGCAGTAGTCGTACTTGAAGCCCGTAACCTTGCCGTCTTCGACCCGGATGGCAAAGTGGGGACAGTAGAGCCAGCAGAAAAAGCACTGGATGCAGTTCTTCTCGATGAACTCGGGCTTCCGGCCGGAGCGCCACGTCCCCGTAAGGTTGGAGACGGAATTCCCGGCGTGGATATTGACCGTCCCTATCGGGAGCTCTTTCCAGGTTTCTTTTTTCATCCTTCTTTGACCTCATTGAATGCTCTGTCGATGGTCCTGAGGTTCATCTCGACGACCTCGGGCCGCAGTTTCTTGGCCAGGGAAACCTTGATGTTCTCCCGGAACTTGTCCAGGTCCATCAGGCTCAGGATCTTGACCAGGGCGGCGACCATCGGGACGTTGGGGATGGCCCGTCCGAGCTCGTGCCGGGCGATGCTGTAGGCATCGAGGGCATAGATCTTCCTTTTTCCCAGGTTGAGGCGTTCCCGGACCAAGGGAACGTCGAAGGTCGTGTTCATCAGGAAAATGGTGTCGTCCTTGGCCCCCTCGCTGATATCCACGAGCCCCAGCAGGCTCGGGTCGGTGACCACCACGATGTCGGGATAATAAACCTGACTATGACTGCGGATCGGCTTTTGACTGATGCGGTTGAACGCCAGGATCGGGGCTCCCCTCTTCTCGGCGCCGAACTCGGGGAAGGCCTGAACGTGTTTCCCCTTTTCCGAGGAGAGGACATCCGCCAGCGTCACCGCCGCCGTGACGACGCCTTGGCCGGCGCGTCCGTGCCAGCGAATCTCAAGTGTCTCTTTCATTGAACCTCCTCTCTGTTCCTGAGTTCACTCGATGGTGTTCCAACTCACGGCTTTTATAAAGGCGAGATGATGCCAAAACCAGAACTGGAAATCATTCTTTGAGCTCGGTGCGGCCTTCGAGGGCCTTTTTGATGGTGACCTGGTCGGCAAAGTCGATGTCCGAGCCGACCGGAAGTCCCATCGCCAGCCGGGTGAGCTTGACCGCATAATTTTTCAGAATCTTGGCCAGGTAGAGGGCGGTCGCCTCTCCTTCGGCGGTCGGGTTTGTAGCGATGATGACCTCACGGAAGTCTCCTTCGTCCATCCGCCGGATGAGCTTGTCCAGCCGGAGCTCATCCGGGCCGACGCCGCGGAGGGGGGCCAGCGTTCCCAGAAGGACGTGGTAGCGGCCGTGATAAATGCCCGTCTTCTCGATCGATGAGATATTGTAGGGCTCCTCGACGACGCAGAGGGTGTCGGCCGACCGCTCTCCGTCCGCGCACATGGCGCAGGGCTCGACGTGGGTGATGTTGTTGCAGACCGAGCAATAGAAAATTCTCTTCTTGACCTCGCGGACGGCCTCGGCCANNATGTGGAAGGCGATGCGCTGGGCGGTTTTGGCGCCGATGCCGGGGATGCGCTTCAATTCCTCGATGAGCTGGTGAAGGGGCTGGGCGTAGTCGGACATCAGAACAATCCCGGGATCTTGAGCCCTCCGCCAAGGACGTTCAGTTTTTGGGAGAGGTGCTCGTCCACTTTGGCCGCGGCATCGTTGAAGGCGGCGACGATGAGATCCTGGAGCATCTCGACGTCATCGCGGCTGATGACTTCGGGATCGAGCCGGACGGCAACCAGGTNNCGTCCAGTGTGATACTCACCATCCCTCCGCCGCTCGTGCCCTCGAGGCGGAGCTCGGACAGCTCTCTCTGCAGCCTGTCCTGCATCTCCTTGGCTTGTTTGAGCATTTTCTGGAGGTTGCCAAGGTCTTTCATCCTATTCTCTCTCCTTTGCTCCTTTGACCGGTTCAACCGACAGGATGGTGGCCTTGAAGATGTCCATGAAGGCTTGGACGGAAGGGTCCTTCAGGGCGACGTCGGTCTCTTTTCCCCGTCTGGTTTCCTGGGGGCCTGTGGACTCCCCCAGCTTAACCTTGATTTTCTGCCCGAACACCTCGGAGGCAATCCGTTCCACCGTCCGGATGTCCCGGTGAACAGCCTCCCGGTAGTACTCGTCACCGCCGGGAAAGGATATTTCCAGGATCACCGGATGGTCAATGACGAACCTCTTCTCCGGGGAGAACTTGATGTCGAGAGGCTCATCTTTGATCCGGAACGAAGCCTGCCGGGAGAGGATGGCCGCCAGGGAGCTTTTTTCTTTTTGCAGTCCGGCCAGCAGCTTGCGGAAATTTTCTTTGCCCTCTTCTTCTCGCGTCCCGGCCGGCGGCCGGACCGGCTCGGGGCTNNCTGCTGGAGAGCCTGCAGGTAGCGGAGGATATCCTCGAGGGAACACTTTTCGGATTCCCGCCTTAGTTGCTGGAGTTCCTCAGGGTTCAGCGGGAGAAGGCCCTCGACATCCTGGACCGACTTGACTAGCATCAGGTCCCGAAAGTGGTGGATGAGTTCTTTGAAGAAGAAACGAAGGTCGTACCCCTTCTCTATGACCTTTTCGACGAGCGAGAAGACTCCGGCCGGTGCCTGGCCCAGGATCAAGGAGGAGCATTCGAACAGGAGCTCCCGGCTTATGGCTCCGAGTATGACTTTTAGCTCGTCATCCTGGATGACCTCGCCCGAGAAGGCCACCGCCTGATCGAGCAGGGACTGGGCGTCCCGGAGGCTTCCTTCGGCCGCTTGGGCGATCAAACTGAGACCATTGGGAGAGATGGTGATCTTTTCTTTCTGAGCAATGCCCAGCAGATGGTTGATGATGTCTTTCTGGGAGATTTTTTTGAACTCGAAGTGCTGGCAGCGGGATATGATCGTCGCCGGGACCTTATGAAACTCGGTGGTGGCGAAGATGAAGATGGTCCGGTCGGGGGGCTCTTCCAGAGTCTTCAGCAGGGCGTTGAAGGCGTGGGCGGAGAGCATGTGGACTTCGTNNTCGCAGTTGAGGGCCTTGGCCAGGATCCGCGCGACCGTGGTCTTTCCGGTCCCCCGCATCCCGGAGAAAATGTAGGCCTGGCCGACGCGGTCGGCCCTGATGGCGTTCTGGAGCGTCTGGACTACAGGTTTCTGCCCGACAACTTCCTCGAAGGTCTTAGGCCGGTACTTGCGCGCGAATATGACGTATGACATCGCCTCAATGGATGATTCACAGAGTGGATATGGATATCCTTTAAAGTAGCCATCATTCTAGCATAATTCCCAGCCGTTTTAAAGGTATTTTGGGCAGGAGTCTAAGACGAGGGGAAAGGAAATATATTGAGAACTTAATCACTTGCCCATATAATCAAACCCGCTCCGGAAGGAGAGAACGAGCCTGGAAAATCGAAAAAGCCTCCTGGAAATCCACCTGGCCACCGTGCTGTTCGGCCTGGCCGGGCTTTTCGGGAAGTGGATCGCCCTCTCCCCTTTCCTGATCGTCCTGGGACGAGTTTTCTTCGCCAGCATAACCCTGGGTATCCTCATCTGGACAAGGAAGAAAAGCCTCCGGGAGATCTTCCGGCGGCACGCCGCCCTGCTCGTCCTGCTGGGCGCGATCCTGGCGGGGCACTGGGCCGCTTTTTTCCGGTCAATCCAGGTCTCCTCGGTGGCGGTGGGGTTGCTGTCCTATTCCTGCTTCCCCGCCTTTACCGTCCTCCTGGGGCCGCTTTTTTCCAGGGAAAAGCTGGACCGGAGGAGCCTCTTCCTGGCGGCACTCTGCCTGGTGGGAGTGTTTCTGATTGTCCCTCGCCTTGACCTCGGGGACAGGGTCTATCAGGGTGTTCTCTGGGGTCTTGTTTCCGGGCTCACCTTCGCCGTCCTGACCCTTTTTAACCGCCAGCTGGCACAGGACCACTCGAGCTTGGGGATCGCCTTCTTGGAGGATTTTTTCGCCACCCTATTCCTCTTGCCTTCCATGATCGTTAGGCCGACCCGGGTGTCGTTTGGGGACTTGGCTCTCCTGGTCGTCTTGGGCGTAGTCTGTACGGCCGCTTCCCACACGCTCTTTATCCAGGGGATGCGGCATATTCGGGCTCAGACCGCCAGCATCATAAGCAGCCTCGAGCCCGTCTATGGGACCGTGCTGGCGCTTGTTCTCCTGGGAGAGGTGCCTGCTNNGGTGCCTGCTTTCAGGACTCTCGCCGGAGGGGCGGTCATCCTGACGGCGGTTCTATTCGTCACCTTGAAGGAAGGTACCCTGCGGCCGGCCTGATGCCTGCGGTCCGGCTCAGTCCTTCTTTTCTTTTTTCTTGATCCTGCTTTTGACGACTTTTTCCTCCTGCTGGTGCCGCTCGGTGATCTTGGCCTTCTCCTCGGCGTGCCCTTTCTTCAATTCGGAGGCCTTGACCTCAGCCTCTTTTCTGATCTTTTCCTTCTCCGCGGAGCTTCCGGCCAGCTTCTCCTCGTCGTCGAGCTTCTTCTTGAGCTCGACCTCTTCTCTTTCCTGGCTCTGCTCGAGCAGCCGCATCTCTTTATCCTGGTCGTCTCTAAGCTTCTGTTCGAGATCTGTGGGCGAAAGCCTCTTCTCCAAGTCATCCACCCGGATCTCCGGAACCTTCCGTTCGGCCTCCTCTTTCTCCCAGAACGCTTTGGGCTTGGCGGTTTCATTCTTCTTGACGGCGGGCCGGAAGATCTGGACCGAGTTTCCGCTGACCCGGCTCTGCCCGGGACGCTTTCCCTCTTCGACCTCATAGCGGGAAACCTCGCTCCGGGTTAGGCGGCTGACCTGCTCGACATCGATCCCTTGGTTAATCAGCTGGCGATTGCGGACGGTGAGGTTGGCCTTGTGGACAGTCAGGCGGACGACGGTCCGGTTCCTCTCGTGGGGAAGTACGTAGCGGTCGAGGTAATCATACTGGAAATACCGGCCTTCGATAAAAATCCAGTAGAGGTCCGGATGGTCATAAGGCAGGGAGCCGATCCCGACGCCGGCAATGAACTCCACGTCCGGCGGCAGAGGGCTCCAGCCGATGTAGAGATTGCTCCAGCGCCAGCTAACCCAGGCGGGCGCCCAGATTGAGCCGGGAACCCAGAACCAGCCCAGGCGATTATCCCAGCCCCAGCGGCCGTAATGGAACGGGACCCAGCCCCATTCATGGTACGAGACCCAGGTCCAGCCGTAGTTTGTCCAGACCCACCGTCCGTAGGTATAAGGACGCCAGCGGTATCCGACTTGCCGGGGGATCCAGACGTAGCCATAAGGGGCATTGTGGACCCAGACTCCATATGGGGAAAGGTATTCATAGAAGTCGTTATAATCCATGTCCGAGGGATAATCTCCGTAATCCCTTTCGTACGTTCTTTCTTCGGGGGGCGTACGGGGCGGGGGCGTCCCCTCCTCTCCCTCATAAGGAACGTAGACGATGCAGCTCGAAAAGAAAAGAAAACCCAGAAGGACGGCCAGGACATTTTTTTTCATGGCTTTTTCCTCCACAAAACCTCTTAGCAAACATCGTGCCAACGATATCTTCTCTGCCCAACCCGAGAATCCAGGGAATCTTCTTTTATTATGTCCCAAAAAAGGGACACCTGCAACCCAAATGTATCCTTTTGTTCTTGCAGATGGCCTCAACTGAAAGAACGACGCTGGTTCAATTCAGCCTCTTGAACACTCGCTTAATACGACGGAAGGCCCAAATAAGGTCCTTCTGCTTGATGACGAGCGGCGGGGCGAACCGGAGGACGTTGTCGTGGGTTTCTTTGCAGAGAAGTCCTTCTTTCTTAAGCTCCTCACAGAAGCGCCGGGCGCCGCCGGCCTCGGGCTTGAGCTCGATCCCGATGAGGAGTCCCCGGCCCCGGACTTCCTTGATGTGACGACTCTTGATCGTCCTGAGCTTTTCGAGGTAGTAGGCCCCTTGCTCGACAGCGTTCTCGATGAGTTTTTCGTCCTGGAGGACACGCAGGGATTCTCTAGCTATCGCGCAGGCCATGGGATTGCCGCCGAAGGTGGAGCCGTGTTCGCCGGGTTTGAAAACGCCCAGGACATCCCGCGTCGCCAGAGTGGCCGAGATAGGATAACAGCCTCCCCCCAGCGACTTGCCGATGACCACCATGTCGGCCTTGACGCCCTCATGTTCACAGGCAAATATTTTCCCAGTGCGACCCAGCCCCGTCTGGATCTCGTCGGCGATGAACAGGACATTGTTCACAGCGCAAAGCTCCTTGGCCGCCTTGAGATAGCCGGCGGGCGGGATGAGGATCCCGGCCTCGGCCTGGATGGGCTCGACAAGAAAGGCCGCGGTGTTGGGCGTGATGGCCTGCCTCAAGGCATCGATATCGCCGTAAGGGATGACCACGAACCCGGGTGTAAACGGTCCGAAATCGTTCCGGTAGAGGGATTCGGTGGAGAAGCTGATGATCGTTACGGTCCGGCCGTGGAAATTATTGGCGCAGGCGATAATTTCCGCCCTGTCCTGGGGAACTCCCTTTTTCTGATATGCCCACTTACGGGCGGCCTTGATGGCCGTTTCGATCGCCTCGGCGCCGGAGTTCATGGCCAGCACCATCTCGTATCCGGTCAGGTCGCAGAGCTCCTTGGCCAGGAG
>DQHV01000260.1 GCA_003524335.1 Candidatus Aminicenantota bacterium
TCAAGATCGCCTGGGATTGGAAGCAGAAGTACGGCGGCATCATCACCGGCCAGCTCAAGAAGCTCGGCTGCTCGCTGGACTGGTCGCGGGAGCGCTTCACCATGGACGAGGGCTTTTCCCGGGCCGTGCGCCTGGTGTTCGTCAGCCTGTTCCGGGAAGGCCTGATTTACCGGGATTACTATCTGGTCAACCGCTGCCCCCGCTGCAACACGGTGCTTTCCGATATCGAGATCGAGCACAAAGAGCTCCAAGGGAAGCTCTCCTACATCAAGTATCCTGTGTCGGAGGGAGAGGGCGCGATCGTCGTCGCCACCACCCGGCCCGAGACCATGCTGGGAGATACCGGTGTCGCCGTCCACCCCGATGACGAGCGCTATAAGGCTTTCCACGGGAAGATCCTCCTCCTGCCATTAGTGAACCGCAAGATCCCTGTTATCACGGACAGCCGGGTTGAAAAAGACTTCGGCACAGGCGCCGTCAAGGTTACGCCGGCCCACGATCCCGTGGACTTCGAACTGGGCAAGCTGCACGGCCTCGAGCAGGTCATCGTCATCGACGGATCGGGGAAGATGACCGAGGCGGCCGGAGCCGAGTTCCAGGGACTCGACCGGTTCGAGTGCCGCCGCAGGGTCGTCGAGCGTCTCCGGGAGCAGGGCTTATTGATTAAGGTCGAGGACTATCCGCACATGGTGGGGCATCATGACCGCTGCAAAACGGTCATCGAGCCGCATCTGAGCTGGCAGTGGTTTGTGAAAATGGCTCCCCTGGCCAAGGAGGCCATTCGGGTCGTCGAGGACGGGACGATCCAGTTCATCCCGGCCAACTGGGCCAAGAGCTATTTCGAGTGGATGTACAACATCCACGATTGGTGCATCTCCCGGCAGCTCTGGTGGGGACACCGGATTCCGGCTTGGTTCTGCCGGCCCTGCGGCGAGATCATCGTGGCCATGGAGACGCCGGCGAAATGCCCGAAGTGCGGAGGCGGAGAGCTCGTGCAGGACGAAGACGTGCTCGACACCTGGTTCAGCTCGGCGCTCTGGCCGTTCGGTACGATGGGCTGGCCGGAGAAGACCGTCGACCTCCAGATGTTCTATCCCACCGACCTCATGGGCACAGCGTTCGACATCATCTTCTTCTGGGTGGCGCGGATGATCATGATGGGGCTCAAGTTCATGGGAGAGATCCCTTTCCGCCAGGTATTTATAAACGGCCTGGTCCGCGATTTCAGGCGCCGCAAGATGAGCAAGTCCGAGGGAAACATCATCGACCCGTTGGAGATGATCGAGAAATACGGCACGGACGCTCTGCGCTTCACCGTAGCGGCCCTGGCCATCCCGGGCATGGACCTGTCGCTTTCCGAAGAGCGCATGCTGGGTTACCGGGCCTTCGTCAACAAGATCTGGAACGCGTCCCGGTTTGTCCTGATGAACCTGGATGAGGAGCCGGCATCGATCGTGGAGAGCGAGCTGACCTTGGCTGACCGCTGGATCCGCAGCCGCCTGGCCAGGATCACGGCCGAGCTCGAGGCGGCGCTCGACCAGTACAAGTTCTATGAGGCCGCGGAGAAGATTTACCACTTCGTCTGGCATGAGTTCTGCGACTGGCATATCGAGATGACCAAGCCCAGCCTCCAGGCGGGGAACAGGACGACAAAGGCCGTGCTGGCCGGTGCTTTGGACCATATTCTGAAGCTCCTCAACCCGTTCCTGCCGTTTGTCACCGAGGAGATCTGGAGCCACCTCCCGGGTCACGGCAAGTCCCTGGTCACGGCCGCTTTCCCCAAGAGCGAGGCGGCAGACGTGGACCCGCATGCCGAGGAGGAGATGAGCCTCCTCCAGGACCTCGTGGTCCAAGTCCGGACCATCCGGGCGGAAAATAAGATACCGCCCCAAAAGAAGATCGCCATCCTGTTGAAGGCGCCGGGAGAGAAGGAGAAAAGGTTCATCCCCGAGATCCGGGCTTACATCCTGGCCCTGGCCAACGGCTCCGAAGTCAGAGTCGAGGACCGGTTCGCGCCCGAGGCCCTGCTTCTCAAGGGAGTAGCGGGGTCCTGGGAAGTGGCGATCCCCCTGGAAGGAACGGGCGACCTAGAGACTGAGCGGGCCATGCTGGAGAAGGAGATCAAGAAGATGGACGCCGAGATCGAGATGCTCGAGGGCCGTCTCCAGAAGAAGGACTTCCTCGAGCGGGCGCCCGGGCCGGTCATCGAGGAGGCCAAGCAGGGTCTCCTCGGATGTCGGGATAAAAAGGCCAAGCTCCAGAAGAGCCTGGACAACATAAAGGCATAGCCGCGTCTTGCGGTCCTCCCATGACCATCGGAACGACTATTCACAGCTTCTCCACCTGTCCCTCGACCAACGACCTGGCCAAACGGCTGGCCCGGGAGGGCTCGGCCGAAGGGACTGTGGTCATCGCCGACGAGCAAACCGAAGGCCGGGGGACCAAAGGGCGGAGCTGGCATTCACCTCGCGGCCAGGGTCTGTACGCGTCCGTCATCCTGAGGCCGCGCCGCGCCGACCTCTCCCTGCTTCCTCCTATGGCCGGCGTCGCCTGCCTGGAAGCCATCCGGGAAGCGACCGGGCTCGAGGTCGCTCTCGAGTGGCCCAACGACATCGTCTGGAAACACCGCAAGCTCGGGGGCATCCTTTGCGAGGGGGAATTCCTGGGGAACGCGGTGAGCTTCGCGGTCCTGGGCGTCGGCCTGAACATCGGCCAGAAAAGGGAGGACTTCCCGGCCGCGCTCCGGAGGACGGCGACCTCGCTGCGGCTCGCCTTGGGCCGGGAGGTCGACAGGGCCGCGCTCGAGAAGTCACTCTGGCCGGTGCTCAACCGCTGGTACGCGGCCTGGGTTCGCGGCCGCAAAGACGAGATCGTCCGGACATATGAGTCTAAACTCGTCATCCCGGCCGGAGCGGTCGTCGAAGTCCGGAAAGCAGGAGGAACTCTGCGTGGAGTCTACCGCGGCCTCGACCTCCGGGCGAGGCTGAAGATAGAAGTTGACGAAGAGCAAATGATCTTATCCCCGGCAGAAATTTTGGCAATCGATTATAATTACGGCGCGTCCTGAAAAAGGAGACTTAGACCATGCTTCTGGCCATGGACATCGGCAACACCACGGTTGCTTTGGGTGTTTTTGAGGGGAAGAGGCTGCTCAAGGACTGGAGGATCCGGTCTGTGCGGGAAAAGACGGCCGACGAGTACGGCATCACGCTGCTCGAACTGCTGCGCACATCTGGACTCGACCCTTCGGCTGTCAAAGGCACCATTATCTCCAGCGTCGTTCCTCCGCTGACGCCGGCCTTCCAGGCTTTGAGTCAGGATCTCTTTGGAGTGAAAGCCCTTGTCGTCGGTCCCGGATTGCGGACCGGGATGCCCATCCTCTACGAGAACCCCTCCGAAGTCGGAGCGGACCGCGTGGTCGCTTCAGTCGGGGCCTTCGAGAAATACGGCGGTCCCTGCATCGTCGTCGATTTCGGCACGGCCACCACCTTTGATGCCGTGACGGCCAAAGGCGAGTATCTGGGCGGAGCGATCGCCCCCGGGATCCAGATTTCGGCCGAGGCCCTTTATTTACGAACAGCCAAGCTGCCGCGGATCGAGGTCGTCAAGCCGAAAAAGTCCATCGGCAAGACAACCGTCGCCAGCATGCAGTCGGGGATCTATTTCGGGTACATCGGCCTGGTCAACAACATCATCGCCGAGATCAGCAAGGAGATCGGAGCGGAGCCCAAGATCGTCGTCACGGGTGGATTTGCCTCCCAGCTCGGGCAGGAGATCAAGGCTCCCCATCACTACGAGCCGCACCTGGTCCTCGAAGGGCTGCGGATTGTCTTCGAGAGGAACAAGGAGGAGAGACCAGCCGCCTGACCGTCGAGACACGGCCGGGCCGAGGACGCCCATGCCGCGAAGAAAGGACAAGAGCTTCTATTTCCAGGAAATCGCCAGGACGTTCTTCAGCCTTCGGGGAGCTCCGTTCGTCCTCTCATCGAGGGACATGGTGGCGATCTCGTCTTGGGAGGAGCGGGGCATTCCGCTCCGGATCGTCCTGGAGGGGATAGAGCGGGCCTTCGAGAAATATAGAAAGAGGGCGGTCGGGGGACGGAAGATTTCCTCTCTGTCTTTCTGTGAGACTGAGATCTTGAGAGCTCATGCCGAGTTTAGGGACCGGACCGTCGGCCGGGCGGAGAAAGGGGAATCCCGGGAAGACAAGAGAAAAAGGATCAAGATTGAGGTCGAGCGGTTCCTGAAGTCGCTGCCTCCCGAGGCGGCCTTCCTCGGCGAGGTCTACCGGGAGGCGCAGACTGTCCTCAATCGGAGAGAGGCCTCCGAAGAGGCGCTCGAACGGCTGGACGCTAGGGCCGAGGAGCTGATCACCAGAGAGGCGGATGCCGCAGTCCGGGCGGAAGTGGAAAAGCGAGTCCGGGCGGATTTCCCCGGCCGCCCGGCGGAAGAGCTCCGGGGAATATTTCTCATAGGGCTGGTCAAGCGGTGGCGTGAGAAATTCCGGGTTCCTTACCTCAGTTACTTTTTTTATTAGGACGATGGAAGACGACGTACTTGCTTTGTTGAAGCAGAAAAAGGGAGGGCTGTCCTTCCCTCAACTAGCCGGTCTCCTCCATGTCCGCGGCCGCTCGCAGACAAAGCTCCGGGCGGCGCTCAAGGTCCTGGAGAAGCGGGGGGCGGTCTACAAGAAAAAAGACAGCTATCTCGCCCGCCAGGACAGGACGATCGTGCGCGGCGAGTTTCTCGCGTCCTCGCGGGGTTTCGGGTTCGTCCGGCCCGAGGGCGGCGGCCGGGAGGACGTTTTCATCCCGGCCCGCTATACTCTGGGAGCGTTCGGCGGCGACGTTGTCGAGGTCTCGGTCAAGGAAAAAGGGAAGAAGGGAAAGCCCGAGGGGCAGATCATCCGCCTGCTGAAAAAAGGGCGGGAGACGCTTCTCGGAGTCTTCAAGGAGCGGTTCGGACAGCCGTACCTGGCGCCTTTTGATTCCGCGGCGGAAGAAGTCCCGCTCTCCTCGACCGGCTCATTCTCCCTTTCGGACGGGGTCATCGTCGAAGCGGACCGGGATACGCTGGCCGTTAGGGAGGTGCTCGGGATGCCCGACGACCCCGGCGTCGACACCCGCGTGATCATCAAACGCTTCGGCCTCGAATCGGAATTCTCGGCCGAGGCCTCTGCCGACGCCAGGGAGGTTCCGCGCCGGATTTCGGCCCAGGACAGAGAAGGACGGGTTGACTACCGGGACTGGGCGACGGTGACGATCGACGGCGAGACGGCTCAGGACTTCGACGACGCAGTCAGCATCAGGATGCTCCCCTCGGGCCACTATCGGCTCGCTGTCCACATCGCCGACGTCTCCCACTACGTCCGGCCGGGTTCCGCGCTGGACCAGGAGGCCCGGGGCCGGGCCACGAGCGTCTATTTTCCGGGCCTCACCCTGCCCATGCTCCCGGAAGAGCTCTCCAACGACCTCTGCAGTCTGCGGCCGCGGAGGCCCCGGCTGACCGTGACCGCGCTCCTCGAGGTCGATCCCAAAGGCCGAGTGGTCAAGACCGGATTTCATCCCTCGATCATCAAAACGGTCGAGCGCATGACCTATACATCGGTGTTCAAGATCTTTGAGGGCGAAGAGAAAGAGCGGCGGAGGTACGCGGCCCTGGTCCCGGATTTCTTGCTGATGCGGGAGCTGGCGGCCGTTCTCAGGGCGAGGAGAGAAGAGCAGGGCAGCCTGAATTTCGACCTCCTCGAGCCCGAGCTCGTCTACCAGGAAGGCCGGCTCCAGGGGATCGCCGCGTTCGAGTCGAACGAGGCGCATCGTCTCATCGAGGAGTTCATGGTGGCGGCCAACGAGGCGGTGGCCCGGTTTCTCAGCGAAGAAGAGCGGCCGTCTCTCTATCGCGTCCATCCTCCGCCGGGCCGGGCCGACCTCGAGGAGCTGAGGGGTCTCCTTGAATGTTTCGGACTGATGCTGCCCAAGCCCGAGAAGACGACCTCCCGGGACCTGCAGCGGGTCTTGAAGCTGGTGGAGGGCAAGCCGGAGGAAAAGATCATCCAGTTCCATGTCCTCCGGGCCCTCCGGATGGCCGCCTACGAGCCGGAGAATACCGGTCACTACGGTTTGGCCAAAAAAGACTATACCCATTTCACTTCCCCGATCCGGCGCTATCCCGACCTCATCGTCCACCGGGCTCTCAAGGCGGCGCTGCGGGGCGAAAGAGAAGACATCCCCGGCCTGGCCTCCCTGGCTCTTCACTGTTCCGATCGGGAGCGGAAGGCGGACGGCGCCGAAAAAGAGCTGGTGGAATGGCGCATCTTCCGCTTCCTCAAGGCCAAGCTCGGAGAGGAGTTCAAGGGCATCATTGTCGATATCGCCAAGGCCGGTGTGGTGGTGGAGCTCGAGGATTACTTTGTCCAGGGCCTCATCCCCTTCGCCGACCTCGGGGGGGACTATTTCTTCCGCCGGTCGAAACAGCTCCTGGTCGGCCGAAGGTCGGGAAGGCGGTTCACTATGGGGCAGCGGGTCAATGTCATACTGGCGGCGATCGACCCGCTGCTTCGCCGGATGACCCTGGTGTTGAGCCGCGTGGGTAAGAGAGAATCGCGATGAGAACCCATGAGTTCGAGGCATCATTGGTGCTGGAGGACAAAGAATGGTCTCTCCCGGGGCAGGCGACGCTCCTCATCGGGGAACAAAAAGTGATCGCCGCGCTCCGCGTCTACGGCCCCGGGCCGGAGCCCCAGCGCGGGCGCCTTTTTTTGCGGGCGGCCGCTCGCCGTCCCCTGACGCTCAAGTGGAAGGACACCTTCGCCGTTCTGGATACCCAAAAAAGGGAGCGGATCGGGCGGGGGACGGTCCTCAACCCCGGCCTGGAGGAAGAGGCGAAGAAGAACAAGGAAGTCGATTGGGATTTCCTGCTGGCTCTCTCCGGAGACGAGATGGACATGCTCGACGCTCTCTGCCGGAAAAGGGGAACGAGCGGCCTCCACGAACGGGAGATCCTGGAATTCTGTGACCTCGACGCGGAGAGGCTCCAGCACTGGGGAGAAAAAATGGAGGAGGAAGGCAAGGTCAAGATCCTGTCCTTTTCGCCCCTCCACTTGATATCCCGGGAGAGCTTTGACCACCTCGGCGAGAAAATCCTGCTCTACCTCGACCAGTTTCATGAAAAGCAGCCTGCCCAGAAAGGCGTCCTCCTCGAGAAGGTCAAAAAAAGATTCGGCGTCTCCGATAAGGTCCTGCGCCTCGCCGTCAAGACGTTGGAAAAGGCCGGAAAGGTGCAGCAGGCCGGGCCGCGCCTGATGCTCCCTTCTCATGAGATCGCCCTGTCGGCCCAGGAGGAGAAGATTCTGCAGAAGCTCGAGGAGATGTGCTACCGGGGCGAATTCCAGTCCGTGTCCTTGGATGAAATCCGGCGGCAGTTTCGCCTCTCCAGGGATCGGCTGGAGAGGCTGCTCTCGCTCCTGACCGAACGGCAAAAGATCATCCAGGGGCCGGAAGGGCTGTTCATCCATTCGCTCTGGCTGGACGATATCATCGGCCGGGTGCGGGCCCTGGGGAAGAAAGAGATGACGGTGGCCGATTTCAAGGAGCTCTCCGGCCTGAGCCGGAAGTACGCCATCCCGCTTCTCGAGCTTCTCGACCAGATGGGCGTCACCCGCCGCCACGGCCCGGTGCGGGAAATTCTGTGAAAGAGGAGTCGACCATTATGAAAAGACTGGCGACCGCTTTGATCCTGGCCGGTCTGTTTCTTGCGATGTCTGTCTCCGCCGACGAAGGGATGTATCCGATCAGCGAGATCATGAAGCTCAACCTTCGGTCCAAGGGGTTGGAGATCGATCCGGCCGAGATATTCGCGACGGACAAAAGCCTGATCTTCGCCATCGTCAGCGTGGGCGCGACGGGCTCATTCGTTTCGGCCGAGGGTTTGTTCATAACGAACCACCACGTTGCCTTCGGGGCCGTCCAGGCCGCGAGCACCAAGGAGAACGATTACATCCGCGACGGCTTCTTGGCCCGGACAAGGGCCGAGGAGATCCAGGCCAAAGGGATGACGGCCCGCATCACCGAGTCCTTCCAGGATGTCTCGGCGGAGGTGCTGAGCGCCGTGAAGCCGGAGATGGACTATGCGGCCCGCACCAAGGCCATCGAGAGGCGGACCAAGGAGATCGTGGCTCGCACGGAAAAAGAGAAACCCGGCAAAAGGGCCGAAGTGGCCGAAATGTTCGCCGGAAAGACTTATATCCTGTTTATATACACGTATTTGAAAGATATCCGCCTGGTTTATGTCCCGCCCCGCTCGATCGGCGAGTTCGGCGGCGAGGAAGACAACTGGATGTGGCCGCGCCACACCGGAGACTTTTCCTTCCTGCGGGCCTATGTCGCTCCGGACGGGTCGCCGGCCGATTACTCGGCCAAAAACGTCCCCTTCAGACCCAAGCGTTTTTTGCGGGTCGCGGCCCGGGGTGTCAGTGAGGGCGATTTCATCTTCCTCCTGGGCTATCCCGGGCGAACCTTCCGGCACAGCACGGCCAGCTACCTGGCTTTCGAGGAAGAAGTCCGGATGCCCTATGTCGCCGACTGGTATGCCTGGCAGATCGGCCTCATGGAGAAGATGGGAGCGGAGGACCGCGGTGTGGCGCTCCTTCATGCGGCGCGTATCAAGGGGCTGGCGAACACGATGAAGAATTTCCGCGGGAAGCTCAAGGGGATGAAAAGGCTCGGGCTGGTCGAGCGCCGGCGCGAGGAAGAGAAAGCACTCCAGGGCTTCATCGAAGCGGATGAGAAGCGGAAGTCCCAGAACGGGACGATCCTGAACGATATAGCTGCGGTCTATGATGAGATGCGGGCGGCCTTCGATTATGAGACGGTCCTGGACTATCTGCGCGGCTCGGTTAACCTGGTCGGGTTTGCGTTTACGGTTTACGAGGCGGCGCTCGAGCGGCGGAAACCGGACCTCGAGCGCGAGCCGGCCTACATGGACCGGAACTTTCCCCAAACGAAACAGAGACTCCTGCTCTCCCTCCGCAACTTCTATGAGCCCACGGACAAGGCCCTTTTCAAGGAGCTGCTTCTCCGGGCCTCCAGGCTCAAGGAGCCGGACCGGATCAAGGCGGTCGACGAGCTGTTTCAAGGAGACCTCGGCGAGGGGGACATCGATGCCTATTTGAACAAAGCCTATGAAACCTCCAGGATGAACGATGCCAAGTTTGTGGAGGAACTGCTTGGCAAGACCCCGGAGCAGATGGCCGCGTTACAGGATCCGTTTCTCGACCTGGCCAGGGCTCTGTACCCGGCGGTCCTGGAGGTGCGTGAAAAACAGAAAGCCCGCCGGGGGGCGCTCGACCCGCTCTATGCCCGCTTAAGCGATATCAAGGAGCTCTACTTGGGAAAGAGCTTCATCCCCGATGCCAACAATACGCTGCGGCTGACCTACGGGCGGATCAAAGGGTATGAGCCGGCGGATGCCGTTTATTATGGGCCTTTCACGACGCTCCGGGGTGTCTTAGAAAAGACGACGGGCCGGGAGCCTTTCGATACCCCGGCCGCCCTGTTCGAGCTCTCCAGAGCCCGCGACTTCGGCGCCTTCGAGCATCCGCAGCTGCACGACGTGCCCGTCTGCATCCTCTACGATACCGACACGACCGGCGGCAACTCGGGAAGCCCGGTGATCAACGCCCGGGGTGAGCTCGTGGGGGTCAATTTCGACCGGACCTACGAGGCGACGATTAACGATTACGCCTGGAGCGAGGAATACAGCCGGTCGATCGCCGTTGACATCCGGTATGTCCTGTGGGTCACGCAGAAGTTCGCCGGAGCAGGATTCTTACTCAAAGAGATGGGCCTCTAGTAAACCTCTGCAATCCCCGGGTGAACAGGATCTAATCAGCTGGGGATAGGGAAAGTTTGGGGACATGTAATCGAATTCTCTTGAATTCGGTACGTGTCCCCAGAATTTTCTCT
This sequence comes from Candidatus Aminicenantota bacterium, assembly GCA_003524335.1. Classification (GTDB taxonomy): domain Bacteria; phylum Acidobacteriota; class Aminicenantia; order Aminicenantales; family UBA8522; genus UBA8522. Next base: position 9,963 of record DQHV01000260.1, read on the forward strand.
TGAATTAGGGTTACTGTCCCCGGAATTGTCCTCTGAATATTTTTTCCGACCGGCCGGGCCTCCTTTTGGATGTGCTTCAGACATCCCAGGAATGCCTCTTGGTATTTTTGTTCATTTGAGGCTTTATATATCTCCCGAAGAGCGAACCCGATCCCGGCTAGCCCCTCGTATAAACCCATGGTCTTTTCTTCGGGCAGGCCGGCGATCAGAAAATCGGCTCCGGCGGACGCCTTCTTAAGATAATCTTTATCACCGGTGGCGGCATAAAGTTCCAGATAGAACAGGACGACACCCGGATTGCCGGCGTAGAGGGTGCTATTGACGGACTTCGGGTCTTTCGGGTCGGCGGGCCAGGCGGTGCCTTCACGCCCCGCCACGGCTGTCCCGGCGATCCATTTTTCTGCCTTGAGCGCCGCCTCGAGATACGGCCGCTCCGTTCTTTCAGCGCCCATCATGCTTCCCCGACAAAGGCTGAGAAGAATAATCCAGCCAAGAGTCTGACTTCTGGGTTTCATTCTTTTCTCACTTCTAACTCGAGCGCGCCTTGTCCATACCGAGATTATCGCAATTCCCAGAAAACATAACAACCCCGCAATTGACTGTCATTGGAAATGCGGAGGCCCAAAATGAGAATAGGACCCAGGCCTCAGGCGTCCTCGTTTATACGCCTTGAACTCAGCGAACCATGAAAGGGAAGAGCTGCTTGACTCGACATTGTGATTACAATATAATTACATGTCTAGAGAAAAAAGACATGAGAAGACGCATCGTTCCCATCGGCAATTCCCGCGGCATCCGGATCCCCAAAGCGATCCTGGAGCAATGCCGCATCAAGGATGAAGTCGAGCTCCAAACAGAANNCATCGAGGATGAAGTCGAGCTCCAGACGGAAGGAGACCGGATCATCCTCAGTCCCGTGAAAAGAACTGTCCGGCAAGGCTGGGATCAAGCGTTCAAGAAAATGAGAGAGAGAAGCGAGGATCGGCTCCTGGTCGATGAGCGGGTCGACATCGCTTTTAAGGACTGGGAATGGTGATGGAGCAGTACGACATCTTCCTTGTCTCCCTGGACCCGGCGATCGGGCATGAGATCAAGAAGTCACGACCCTGCGTTATCCTATCTCCCGATGAGATGAATCAGCACATCTCGACGGTGATCATTGCGCCGCTGACGACCAAGTCACACCCTTATCCCACAAGGATCCCCCTGGTGTTCAAGGGAAAAGAAGGCTGGATAGTGCTCGACCAGGTCCGCTCGGTTGACAATAGACGCCTCATGGCAAAGATGGGACACCTCAACCCGGCCCTGGTTCATGCCGTGAAGGCTGTCATTAAAGAGATGCTTGTGGATTGATACCGACTAGCTCGGAGCGATGCCCGGGACAGCCAGAATCACTTGATAATGTGAAATCTGGTCTGGCGGCCGTCGAGAAAGAAGATGCCTTTTTCCGTAAAGGCAACCGCCTGTTCCATGGGCAGGCGGAATTCCTTGCCCTCGCCCCATTCTGGAATTGGCGCCGTCACGCTCATTTCGGCGGTGAAACAGGAGTTGGGGACAAGCTTCACGTCGCCCCGGCCGGGATTATTGACCTGCTCCCAAGGGAGCCCGATGAGCGGGCCCGGCTCGTGGAGAAAATAGCCGAGCGAATGTGAATAAACCCGGGGCCCGGGGACTCCGGATTCTTTGGCCTTCTTCAGGATGTTCCCGAGCATCTCGTTTCCGGTGAGGCCGGCCTTGAACTCGCCGCAAAAGATGTCCTGGAGCCGGTTTTCCTCGGCCATGAGCTTGCGGAAACCCTCGGAAACATCGGTTTCGCCGGCCCGGAGCACGTAGGCCATTTCCTGGCAGTCAGAATTGCACCGCATGTACTTAACACCCACATCGCAGTGGACAAGGTCGCCCGGCCGGATGACCTTGTCCTCCTTGCCGTATTTCTCGATGTCCTTGGGATGGCGGCCGCGGATGGAGATGAAGGGCATGAAGGAGACTTTCAGCCCAAGGTCGGCCACCCTTTGCCAGTAGTAATAACGGAGGTCGTCGGTCGTAGTCTGGCCCGGCGTCGTAACCTTGTTGGAGAACATGTCGGCGATGATCGAATGAGAGACGGCCTGGGCCCGCTCCATGAGCTCGATCTCCTCATCTAGCAGGGTCTCCGACCATAGTGTGGCCAGCGACTCGGCCGATTGGAGGCGGGCCGCGTATTCCGCACCGATCGCCTCAACCAGTCTTTTTTTCAGGACTACCGTCAGGCCGCCGGCCGCCCACTGGATCTCGCCCTCGTTGATCCCGATCCTCTTTGGATCGCGCTCGCGGACGATCCGCCCGAGACAGTCCCACTGGCTTTCCTTTTTCTGCGTGTCCC
>DQHV01000342.1:0-10602 GCA_003524335.1 Candidatus Aminicenantota bacterium
CTAAGCAGCGGGCCGGGGGTTCGAGTCCCTCCAGGCGCGCTCTCTGTTCCCCAGAGAAATCTGCCAAGTATTGGAGATCGCCAGACCAACATCGAATGCCCGTACACTAAGCGATTATCTTCCTTCGAGACCCGCACAGTTCCATTAGTCCTGCTCTGTAGGAACCGGACCGCTCAATGCTTTTAGAGGAAACCGTTTATTTCAGGGATTATCAGACGGCGAATCCCTTGGAAAAGGACATATGGGGGGAAGAAAGCGTTTGGCATATATCTTGCTAATATATCGATATCGCGACCATAGCGCTGTTTCCGGGGGCAAGCGCGAAACTGTGAGCCGTACGACTTCGAGAAGAGCAGGCGCCGGCGCGATAGATTCCGACAGGATAAACAAGGAAACCCNNTCCTTCCCGCCCCATCCCCCGGGCCCTCCATGATCAGCCCGCGTTCCGTCCTCGCCCTCCTGTTGCTGATGGCGGTCGCCGCGCCCCTCACGGCGCAAAACCCTTGGACTAGGGTGCCCGCCTTTCCGACCACCTGCTACACCTCCGGCGATCCGTTTCCGGAGCAGCTCGAGGCCGCCATGGCGGCGAACCAGGATGCGATCGGACGGCAGGAGCAGATCAATCACGGCCTCAATGATCAGCTCAAGTCCATGGACCGGTCAGCGATGCAGAGCAAGATGATGGCGTACATGCAGAAGAACCCTGCTGGATTTCAGGCTTACATGCAGGCGGCGGCGCAGGACCCCCAGGTGGCGCAAGCGGCCAAGGAGGCCCACCTGGCGCGGATGAAGGGATTCCAGCAGGAGTTCGACGGGATTCTCGCCAACTATAACGCCGCACTAAAGACGACGCTCGACCCTGTATTCGCTGACATGCTGCGGGTGACCGACGCCGCCTCGAACGCCTCGAATGCGGAGCGCGCCGCAGCGGTGTCCAAATACAACTCGACCTACAACGCCCTCTGCCTGAAGTGGATCGTGCGGGAGGACTTCCCCGCGTTCCTCACGAAGTTCAAGGGGTACATGGTCGGGATCTACCTGCCCTCGCTGGACGGCCAGACCGCCATGGAGAAGACCGCGCTGGAGATGGCGGGGATCAACACAAGCGAATATCAGCCCACGGATGCCATGCAGGCCGTGGCGCGCCATATGGAATACGTCAGAGCGGCGTTCGGCCTGCGCCAGGCGAAGCCGCTTGGCCCGAGTTGAATCGGACGGGTCGCCTTTAACTCGACGTTAACCCCGATCCTGGCCCGGCCACCCGGCGCGGTCCCGCGCTTCAACGAAGAAAGTGGTTTTAGAGAGGCCCTCGCCGCAGAGGTCGACTCGCGGATCACGATCGCATCATCCCTTCGCGATGAGCCCGTCAATGGCCCCGCTTCGTCGCCTCGGCCCGGGCCTCGGCCAGCACATCCGCGATAAGGGCCGGCTTGCCGCCCTGAGCTTTGCTCCGGTCGGCGGCGCTCATGAAGGACNNAGATTTCGATCGTCTCGTCCCGCGAGACCGGCGGCCGGCCGGTGGCGAAGAATTGGGCGATCGCCTTCAGCATGGGCTCATAGTTGCTGCCCATGGCCAGGACCTCGATCCTTTTTTCAGCGAAGACGGTTCCGCCATAGCTGTGTTCGCTCGAGCGAAGTCCGCGGACCGTCCCGATGCGCCCACCCTCCCATAGGCCCACACAAAACTCGGTATCCGCTGTCTGGAAACGGCTCACCGACAGGCAACCGGTCCCCATGACAGCGAAGAGGATCTCGACCCCGTGGATGCCATACCAATAAAGGTCGGGGTGGGTGGGCTCCAAAGAGGCCCAGCTGAAGGCGTCGGCGCCCTCGACCGTCCCCTGGGCGCCGTTGCGGAGCTCCAAGGCCCCGGGGATCCAGCGGAGAGACGAGGCGCTGAACAGGGGCACGTTTTTTGCCCCGGCCGCTTCGAAGAGCGCGATGACGTCCGCGAGAGAGGCGGCCATCGGCTTGTCGACGTAGAGAGGCTTGCCCGCTTCGATGACCGGCCGGGCCTGCTCGAAATGGACGCGGCCGTCGTTCGTCGTGAGAAGGACGAAATCGACCTTCCCGAGCAGCGCCGCGATCGAATCGACGATCTCGACGCCCATGTCCCGCATTTCCCGGACGTACTCGGGAACCCTTGAGGTGCTGGACTCGATATCCGGGCTCCCCTGGGGGTAGGCGGCGACGACGCGGAACCCCCTAAGATCCTGGGCCGAAGCGTCCCGGGCGTTGAACGTGCGCGTGAAGGCCGGCGCGTGGGAGGTGTCGAGGCCGATGATACCGATCCGCTTTCCGGCCTCGGCCGTGCTGATCAGGCCCGTCTTCCGAGTGTCAGGCGCCGGTTCTATCGGCTCGCTGAGTTCGCGGATCTTCAGGTTGCGGAAGGCATAAGCGCCGTTATGGTCCTGCAGCGCGATGTGCCCCTTCTTTTTCCGGGCGAATCCCTCGATCTTGGCAAACTTGCTTTCGGCGAGGCTCCTCTCGAACGACGGCGAGGCCGTATCGACGGAGACAACCTTGACGCCGTTCAGCCAATGCTCGATCCGTGTTCCGTGGAACAGGATGCGCGACCTGTTCCATTCGCCCGCCGGACGCGCGAGATTTTCGGGCGTCGCCGGAACCAGGTCGTAGAGGCTTCCCGCGGTCTGCTTCGGCGTCAGCGGCTCGGCGAAGCCGGCGTCGTCGATCACTTGGTACTCGAAACCGAGCGTCCCGCGGGAGGGGCGGCCGTCACTCGTGAGATTCTCGTCGACATTGTATTTGACCCCGCTGTTGGCGCCCTGGGCCGCTTTCCATTCGAAGGCGAATTCGAAATCCAGGAAGGTCGCGCGGGTGATGATATCGCCGCCGAGGACCGGCTGGCCGTCCGGCAAGGTCGCACCGCCGGGCAGGCCCACCCTGAAGATCATTCCCTCTTTTGCGCTCCAGAGGCGTTCAGGGATCGTATCGCTCCCGACGCCGCGCCAATCGTTGAGATCCCGGCCGTTGAATAGCAACCGCCAGCCCTGGGCTTCTTCCTTTGAGGTCAACGTATTGGGAGCCGTGGCCGCCTGTCCCGCCCGGGGCGGCTCGGAAGGCGCCTTCCGGGCGCCGGCCGGGAGGATGAGAAAGAGAGTCCCTAAGCCCAAGGCTCCCAGAAGAGTCAGCGTTATTGTGTTGATGCTTGCCCGGTTCCCGGCCATGGCGGTTTTCCTTTTTTCGGCGTTTCAAAAAGAAGCGTTCATATGACCCGAGGATATTTCGGGTCGGGCCCCGCGTCAAGGATAAAAGGGGATTCAGGCTTGTTTGGCGCCTCTAATCATGAGTTCTGTCAGCTTACTTGCGAGAATAAGGACCGAAAATAAAATTGTCAACAATATCTTGTGGTATTCTGAACGCAGGGGCTGCTATTTCCGCAATTATGAATAAAACGAGGGGATCTCAGGACTCTGGTCGCGGCGTGCCGGCCTCATCGCCTTGACATGCCTCTTGCCGCCCGTTATCATGAATCCGGAACTGTGGGGCAGTTATCCGAAGGAAGAGGAGGCAAGGTCATGAAATCTCGCGTATTCCCCAAGGGCATTTTATTGCTGGCCGTTCTCATCGTCGCCCTCTACGGCTGTAACATCGGCGGCGATAACACGGGGCGGCTCTCCCTGAGCCTCACCGACAAGCCGACGCACGACTACAAGGAAGTGTGGGTCACGATCCAGGACGTTTATGTCCATGCGGAAAGCGATCCTGAAGGTTCCTGGACGAAGATCCTCGATGTGAACCGGACCGTCGATCTCCTGACCCTGGCCAACGGCGTCCGCCTCGAGCTGGGAATGGTCGACCTGGCCGCGGGCCACTACACGCAGATGCGGCTTATGATCGGCCTGGTCAACAGCGTTGATCCCGGGCGGTCTGCAAACTACATCGTCGACACCAAGGACCAGATCCATGATCTGAAGATCCCGAGCGGCGTCCAGTCCGGCATCAAGTTGGTCCAAGGGTTTGACATCAACGAGAACTCCACGACCGAGCTGATCTTCGATTTCGACGTCGCGGCATCGGTCGTGGCCACGGGCAACAGCGGAAAATACATCCTTAGGCCGACGATCCACCAGATCGACGACAGCCAGACGCGGACGATAATCAAGGGCTTCGTCAAGACCGCGGAGGGCGCGGGGATCCCCGGGGCCGAGGTCAGCCTTCAGATCTACAAGCCCCGGGTCGATGGCCAGGATTTCCAGGACGAGATCACCCGGTACGGGGCGACCGTGACCGACAGCACCGGCGCTTACCTGTTCTGGTTCCTCAACATCCCGGATCCGCTCACATTCAACGCCGTGGCGACCCAATGGAACTCGACCGAACCCTATTACGCGCCCGACTGGGAACAGATCGCCGGCGCGGTGAACGGCAACGTCTATCCGGTGGATTTCACGCTCCCGGTTCCCGCGGAGATCGGTACGTTGGACCTCAAGGCCGTCGTCGCGGACGCGGACACAGATAAGGTCCCGGCTGACACGCTGTTCGTGTCACTCTCCATCCGGCAACTCACGGAGCTGACCGGGACGCCCATGGTCGAGGTCAAGAGGCAGGACATCGTCGGCTATGACGACGAATGGCTGCCCATCGAGATCACGGCCGTCAAGGTCGACCTCCCTGTCGGGACCTATGCAGTCGTCGCGTCTTTCGATGGCCGGACATCGCTGGAGCAGACCATCACGATCACAAAGGCCGGCCCGAACGCCCTGACCTTCACGTTCCCGACGCCCTGAGCGTCGGAAGATTCGTCCTGGTCCGGCGGCCGAGCCGGACGGCGGGCCTAGGACGTTTTTCGCGCGGCAGGGCGGGAGGACCTCTCAGGCCGCCTAGCCCTTCCCCCCGGCGATAAGGTCGTCATGGCCCTGGATGAACAGGGTTTGGGAGACGTCCTGCAAGCTCTCGATGATCCTGCCTTTCTCCTGGATGACGGCTTGGATCACGTCGCGGCTCGAGATGATCCCGATCAACCTCTCCTTGGCGAAGACGGGCAGGTGACGGATGTGATGGGCGGTCATCAACTCCATGCAGCTCTCGAGAGAAGCGTCCGGATTGACCGTGATCATTTGGGAGGCCGGGGTCATGATGTCCTCGACGCGGGTCTCCTGCGATGTCTTGCCCAGGAGGACGACCTTCCGGGCGTAATCTCTTTCCGAAACGATGCCGACCACTCCCTTTCCGCCGTCCCGGACCGGGAGGGCGCCGATATTCTTGTCGCTCATCACCTTCAACGCCTCGAAGACGGTGGCGTTGGGGGAGATCGACCAGACTTCCTGATTATGGGCCGCGATGATGTCGCCGGCGGTCTTCATGTTTCACCTCCGCAGGATTGCTTTCAAAACTATACTAAAACTATAAATCTTATATGTCAACTCGATGTAGAAGGGGAGAGGTCAATGATCGTGCCGGCGGCCGCCGTCTTTCCGAGGGCTTCGCACTTCGGGGGCTGCCCTGTTCCCGCGAGAGAGGAGGGGTTTCACCCCCCGCGATGAGACAAAATTTGCTAATTTCACCCAGGCAATGCTCACCCCGGGTGATTGACGCATTTTGGCCCTGAGAGAGAATGGGGCCATGGGAGCCAAGCCTTGGAGATCCTGAATATGCGGCGCTTAAGAGAAGAATCGGCTCCCCGGTCGTCTTTAAAGAGTTGAGCGATAATGCGCCTTAGAATTGACAGGAATTGTCCAAAATAATAATATAACGGAATAAAAAATGGCATCCAACCTGGGCGAGCTGCTCCTGAGAGAAAAGGTCCTCTCCGTTGAACAGCTGAAGTCCGCCCTCGACTTCCAGAAGAAGAACAGCCTGCCGGTCGGGACCTCGCTCGTCCAGCTCGGCTACCTGACCGAGGAGGACATCGCCCAGGCCCTCAGCCGCCAGCTCGGCTACCCCTACATCGATCTCGACCAGTTCGACGTCTACCCCGAGGTCATCAGCCTCATTCCGGTCGACGTGGCCAAGAAGTACCTGGTCATGCCGATCCACAAGATCCGGTCCTTCCTGACCCTGGCCATGGTCGACCCGACCGACCTCGAGATCATCGAGGACATCCGCTTCCGGACGGGCCTGTCGATCCAGCCCGTCATCGCCTCGGAGACCGGCGTCGTCAACGCCATCAATAAGTATTACGGCACGGCCGACGCCATCCGGGTCAAGAAGATCATCGAGGACATCGCCCTGGCCGACGACGGCCGGGTCAACATCATCGAGGACGACAAGGAGTCCGACGTCCTCGAGGACTCGGATGAGGGCGCCGAAGAGGCCCCGATCATCAAGCTCGTCAATCAGACCTTCATCGACGCCATCAAGCGCGGCGCGAGCGACGTCCACTTCGAGCCCTACGAGATGAGCTTCCGCGTCCGCTACCGCATGGACGGGGACCTCTACGAGATCGTCAACCTCCCCCTCAAGTACCGCAGCCCGGTCATCTCCCGGGTCAAGATCCTGGCCAACATGGACATCGCCGAGAAGCGCCTGCCCCAGGACGGCCGGATCAAGATGCGCCTCCGCCTCGATAACGGCAAGAAGAAGGAAGTCGACATGCGCGTCTCCTCGCTGCCGACGCTCTGGGGCGAGAAGGTCGTTGCCCGTATCCTCGACAAGGAGATGCTCAAGCTCGACCTGACCCAGCTCGGCTTCGAGGAGGAATCGCTGGCCGGCTTCGAGGAGGCCATCCACAAGCCCTGGGGCATCGTCCTCGTCACCGGGCCGACCGGGAGCGGCAAGACGAACACGCTCTACTCGGCCATCTCGACGATCAACTCGCCGGACATGAATATCATGACCGCCGAGGACCCGGTCGAGTTCAACGTCCCCAACGTCAACCAGGTCCAGGTCAAAGAAGAGATCGGCCTGACCTTTGCCGCCTGCCTGCGGAGCTTCCTGCGCCAGGACCCCGACATCATGCTCGTCGGCGAGATGCGCGACCAGGAGACGGTCGACATCGCCATCAAGGCCGCCCTGACCGGCCACCTCGTCTTCTCGACCATCCACACCAACGACGCCGCGAGCTCCATCACCCGTATGGTCAACATGAACGTCGAGCCCTTCCTCATCGCCGACTCCCTCATTCTCGTCGTCGCCCAGCGGCTGATCCGGCGCCTCTGCAAGAAGTGCGCCCAGCCCCACGCCCTGCCCGAGGCCGCCCTCCTCGAGATGGGCTACCAAAAGAGCGAGCTCAAGGGCCTCCAGGTCATGAAACCCGGCGGCTGCGATTCCTGCAACAAGACCGGATACAAGGGCCGGACGGCCCTCTTCGAGGTCATGAAGGTCGACGACGATATCCGGACGATGATCCTGACCCGGGCCCAGTCCCGGGAGATCAAGAGAAAGGCCATGGAGAAGGGCATGCTGACCCTCCGCCGGAGCGGCCTCGTCAAGATCAAGAACGGCATCACCTCGGTCGAAGAGGTCCTGCGGGAGACCGTCCGGGACGAATGACCCGGAACGCCACCACGGAACGGAGGATAATATGGCCAAGCCGATCTTCGAGCTGCTGAAGGCCTGCGTCGAGGCCGACGCGAGCGACCTGCACGTCACGACCTACATCCCGCCGCGGATCCGCGTCCACGGTATCCTCAAGGACATCGAGCACCCGGCCCTGACGCCGTCCGAGACGAAAGAGATCATCTACAGCATCATGACGGACAAGCAGAAGCGGCTCTTCGAGGAGAAGCTCGAGCTCGACTTCTCCTTCGGGGTCAAAGAGCTCGGGCGCTTCCGGGCCAACGTCTTCATGCAGAAGGGCGCCGTGGCCGGGGCCTTCCGCCGCTTCCTGCCGTCGATGTGGAGCTTCGCCCAGCTGGGCATCCCCCAGCGCATCCAGCAGCTCTGCTACCTGCCCCGGGGCCTCATCCTCGTCACCGGGCCGACCGGCTGCGGCAAGTCGACGACGCTGGCCTGCATGATCGAGCACATCAACGCCGAGCGGCCGGTCCACATCGTCACCATCGAGGACCCCATCGAGTACTACCTGACGCCGCGCAAGGCCATCATCAACCAGCGCGAGCTCTACGCCGACACCCAGTCCTACGGCAACGCCCTGCGCTCGGTCCTGCGCGAGGACCCCGACGTCGTCCTCGTCGGCGAGATGCGCGACCTCGAGACGGTCGAGGCCAGCCTCCGCGTCGCCGAGACGGGCCACCTGACGTTCTCGACCCTGCACACGAACTCGGCCGTCGAATCCATCAGCCGCATCATCGACATCTTTCCCAGCCAGTACCAGACCCAGGTCCGGATCATGCTGTCGATGACGCTCGAGGCCGTCATGACCCAGGCCCTCCTGCCGCGGATCGACGGCAAGGGCCGCGTCCTGGCCATGGAGATCATGATCCCCAACCCGGCCATCCGCAACCTCATCCGGGAGAACAAGATCCACCAGATCTACTCGGCCATGCAGATGGGCCAGGAGAAGTTCGGGATGCAGACGTTCAACCAGTCCCTGTCCAATCTGTACTTCCGCAAGCTGGTCAGCTTGGACGTCGTCATGGCCATGACCTCCTTCCCCGAGGAATTGACCGATATCATCCAGCGCCGCGAGGGAGCCAAGATCACGCCGAGCGGCCAACCGGGATTCTCCAGAAGATAGGGGCCGTCCCCGACGAGCGAGGTGAGCCATGCCGATTTATGTTTGGAAAGGTAAGAACCGCTACGGAGACAGCGTCGGAGGCGAGCGCGTCGCCGCTTCCAAGGAAGAGCTGGGCCGTTTGCTCCAGAAGGACCAGATCACGGTCCTGAGCGTCGCCCCGGCCAAGGGCGGCTTCAAGATCCCCTTCCTCAAGCGGGAGAAGGTCCGCCTCAAGGACCTGGCCATCTACAGCCGCCAGCTCTCCGTCCTCATCGACGCCGAGCTGCCCCTCATCCAGAGCCTGGGCATCCTCGAGGAGCAGCAGAAGAACGCCTACTTCAAGAAAGTCATCAAGACGGTCAAGGACGACGTCGAGGCCGGCTCGACCCTGAACCAGGCGAAACGGAAGCACCCCAAGGCCTTCGACGACCTCTACTGCAACCTCATCGCCTCGGGCGAGCAGTCGGGCTCCCTCGACATCATGCTCCGCCGGCTGGCCGAGTTCATCGAGAAGAACGTCCGCCTCCGAGCCAAGATCAAGCAGGCCATGATCTACCCCGTGGCCATCGCCGTCTTCGCCATCGTCGTGGCCATCTTCATGCTCTGGAAGGTCATCCCCGTCTTCGCCACGATCTTCCGCGACCTCGGCGCCGAGCTGCCGGCCCTGACGGCCTTCGTCGTCAACCTGAGCGATTTCGTCGAGAAGAACATCTTCTTCATCTTCATCGGGCTCATCGCCTCCATCCTGGCCTTCCGCTATTACCGGAGCACGACGCCGGGCCGCTGGACGACCGACCGCCTGCTCTTGAAGATGCCCCTCTTCGGGGGCCTCATCTACAAGGTGTCCATGACCCGGGTGACGCGGACCCTGGCGACGCTCATCTCCGGCGGCGTGCCCATGCTCGAGGCCCTCAAGATCACCTCGACGACGGCCGGGAACGTCATCATCGAGAAGGAGATCGTCGACGCCCGCAGGCTGGTCTCCGAGGGCAAGACCATGGCCGAGTCCTTCAAGCTGTCCGGCCGGTTCCCGACGATGATGCTCCAGATGATCAACGTCGGCGAGGCCACGGGAACCCTCGACGAGATGCTGAGCAAGCTGGCGAACTTCTACGACGAGGAGGTCGACACGGCCGTGTCCGCCCTCCTCTCGGTCATGGAGCCCATCATGATGATCTTCGTCGGCGGCATCGTCGGCGGCCTGGTCATCTCGATGTACCTGCCGATCTTCAGCCTCATGCAGCAGTTCTAGGGGGGCGACGGGCATGGAGACAAGGAGCCGAGCGCGATGATGACCCGGGAGCGGACGGGCGAAGGAGCAGTTGAGAGACGGAACGTCTTCCTCTACAACGTCTACCGCCTCGTCGTCCTGACGTCCCTCCTCGTCTCGGCCATCATCATCCAGCTGTCCTCCCCCGACACGCAGCCGAACCCGCCCTTCTACTATCTCATCCTCGGCGCCTACGGCTTCTCGGTCGTCTTCTTCGCCCTCTACGCGGGCGGACGCGGGCTCGTCGTCCAGGCCTACGCCCAGGTCGTCTTCGACCTCCTCCTCATCACGGCGTTCGTCTATCTCTCGGGCGGCATCGCCTCCTCGATGTATTTCCTCTACGTCTTCCCCATCATCGCCGCCGGCCTGGTCATCTCCGGGCGGGCCGGCTTCCTGGCCGCGTCGCTCTCGGCCATCCTCTTCGGCGTGCTCGCCGACGGCATCTATTTCGGCTTCATCCCCAGCTTCCGGCCCGAGCACGCCGTCCGGACGACCCTGGGATCGATGCTCGTCACCATCTTCATCGCCTGGGGCGTCTTCTTCGTCATCGCCGCCCTGATGAGCCGGCTGGTCGGGAGCCTCCGCAAGACGCGCGAGGCCCTGCGGGCCGCCGAGAGGGAGCTCCTCGTCCGGGAGCGCCTGTCCGAGGCCGGCCGGGTCTCGGCCAGCCTGGCCCACGAGATCCGCAACCCCCTGGCGGCCATCAGCGGTTCGGTGCAGCTGGTCGCGCTCAGGGAGTGGGCCGACGAGA
>DQHV01000342.1:10660-10839 GCA_003524335.1 Candidatus Aminicenantota bacterium
AGGCCATGCCCCAGGGCGGGCGCCTCCGGCTCGAGTTCCCCGAGCCCCGGAAAAAGGACCTCCGGATCCTCGTCGCCGACACGGGCCGGGGGATGTCCGACGCGGCCAAGGAGCATCTGTTCGAGCCCTTCCACTCGGGGTTCGAGAACGGGCGCGGCCTGGGCCTGTCGATCGTCCGC
>DQHV01000356.1 GCA_003524335.1 Candidatus Aminicenantota bacterium
GGACGGTCGGAGCAGGAACGGTCACAGAGATCTTGGAGTAAGAGGGAACTCAGGGAAGGCAGAGGACGACAATGGAAAAAATCAGGATCAGGCTTCAATCGTTCGACCACCGGTTGCTCGACCAGTCGGTGAAAGACATCGTCACTAAGGCCAAGCGGACGGGCGCGCGGATCTGCGGTCCGGTCCCCCTGCCTACGGCCATCCATCGCTATTGCGTCCTCCGGTCTCCCCACGTCGATAAGAAATCGCGCGAGCACTTCGAGATGCGCATCCACAAAAGGCTCATCGACATCTCCGAGTATAACAACGAGACGATCGAAGAGCTCCAGAAACTGGACCTGCCGGCCGGGATCGATGTCGAGATCCAGGCCTTCGGCACGGGAGGAGAATGAGATGGTGGAAGGGTTGATTGGCAAGAAGGTCGGGATGACCCAGAGCTTTGACGCCGAAGGCAATGTCATCCCCATCACGGTGATCAAGGCCGGTCCGTGCTCCATCATCCAGAAGAAATCGAAGGAGAAGGACGGCTACGCGGCGGTCCAGCTCGGGCTGGTCGAGGACAAAGGCGTGAAGAAGCCCACCAAACCGCAGTCCGGGCATTTTCAGAAGTCGGGCCTTCCGCCGGTCCGGATCCTCCGGGAATTCCGGGCCAGCGACCCGGCCGAGCTCAAGGAAGGAGACCAGGTCTTGGTCGATATCTTCCAGGAGGGAGAACTGGTCCATGTGACCGGGACATCCAAGGGGAAAGGGTTCCAGGGTGTGGTCAAGCGGCATGGGTTCCGGGGAGGGGGGGCCAGCCACGGCTCGATGTTCCACCGGGCTCCCGGGTCGATCGGCGCCTCCTCCTATCCTTCGCGCGTGTGGAAGGGCACCCGGATGGGAGGCCACATGGGCCACGACAGGGTCACGGTCCGCAACCTGATGGTGATCCGGACGGACAAGGAGAACCACCTTCTCCTGGTTAAGGGAGCCGTCCCCGGCCACCGGGGCAGCTATCTCCTCATCAGGAAGGACGGGTTCGAGGTCAAGTCGGCCTGAGAGGCGGAAGAGAGAGAGCAATGGCGAAAGTTCAAGTCCTCAACGAAAGCGGCCAAGTCGCCGGCGAACTCGAAGTTCCGACCAAGTTTTTCTCCTATCCCGTGAAACAGCACCTCCTCTACGAGACGGTCATCCAACACCAGGCCAAGGAGAGACGGGGGACCGCCGCGACCAAGACGCGGGCGGAGGTCAGCGGTTCCAGCCGCAAGCCCTGGCGGCAGAAGGGCACTGGCCGGGCTAGGGTGGGAAGCATCCGCAGCCCACTCTGGCGGAAGGGCGGCACCGTCCATGGGCCTCAGCCCAGAGACTACAATTACGAGATCCCCAAGCAGGCCCGGCGCAACGCCTTGAAATCGGCCCTGGCCCTGCGTTTCTCCGAGAACCGCCTGCTCGTCCTGGCCGAAGCCAGCTTCAAGGAGCCCAAGACCAAGGAGGCTATTAGGCTGTTGAAAGCTCTCGATCTGGATTCGGCTCTCATCGTGGACCGGGCCGCCAACAAAAACCTGTTCATCGCCGTCCGCAACATCCCCAAAGTCAAGGCCGTTGACGCCGACCAACTGTCCGTCTTCGACGTGCTCGCTCACAAATGGCTCGTCTTCACCCAGCGGGCCCTCGAATCCTTGGTGGAGAGGATCTAGCCATGAAAGACGCCTACCACATTATTCTCAAGCCGATCATCACCGAGAAGAGCACTCGGCTCAAAGAGAAAAACCGGGTGGTCTGCTTTCAAGTGGCGAGTCGGGCCAACAAGACGGAGATCAAGAAGGCGGTGGAGCAGCTGTTCAAGGTCAAGGTCGAGAGCGTCCGCACTCAGAATGAGGTCGGAAAATGGCGGCGTGTCGGTCGCGGCCAGGGCCAGAGGAGTGATTGGAAGAAGGCCTACGTCAAGCTCAGAGAAGGCGAAAAAATGATCGAATATTTTGAGGCGGTCTAACATGGCCATCAAATCATACCGACCCCAGACTGCAGGCTTGCGGCACAGGACAGGACTGACTTATGAAGAACTCACGACTCGAGACCCCTATAAGCCGCTCCTTGAGTACCTCCCCATCTCCGGAGGGAGGGATTCGCGCGGCCATCTCTCCGTGCGGCACCGCGGAGGCGGCCACAAGAGGATGTACCGCGCGCTCGACTTCAAACGGGACAAGATCGACATCCCGGGCACCGTGGAAACAATCGAGTACGACCCCAACCGGTCCGCTTTCATATCCCTCATCAAATACAGGGACGGCGAACGGCGCTACATCCTGACGCCGCTGAACATCAAGGTCGGGCAGACGATCGTCTCCTCGGACGCCCAGGTGGATATACTCCCCGGGAACACTATGCCCCTGCGCTTCATCCCGCTTGGAACCATCATCCATAACATCGAGCTCCGAAAGAACAAGGGCGGACAAGTCGCCAAGGCCGCCGGGAGCGGTGCCCAGATCTTAGCGAAAGAAGGGGACTATGCCCAGGTGAGACTGCCTTCCTCGGAGATCCGGAAGATCCACCAGGACTGCCGGGCAACGGTGGGTCAGGTCAGCAACTTGGACCACCAGAACATCTCGATCGGCAAGGCCGGAAGGAGCCGCTGGCTCGGCCGGCGTCCCCATGTCCGCGGTACGGCCATGAACCCCGTCGACCATCCGCACGGCGGGGGCGAGGGCCGGTCCAAGGGCGGACGTCATCCGGTCAGTCCCGAAGGGATCCCCACCAAGGGATACAAGACGAGGCGGAACAAGCGGACGCAGGCGTTCATCGTCCGGAGAAGGAGTAAATAGCCATGAGCCGGTCTCTCAAGAAAGGTCCGTTTATCGATACCCCCCTTCGGGAGAAGGTCCTGGCGATCCGCTCCGTCAAGGAGAGAAAGGTGATCAAGACCTGGTCCCGCCGCTCCACCATCATCCCGGAGATGGTCGGCGTCACTATCGCCGTGCACAACGGGAGGAAATTCATTCCCGTCTTCATCACCGAGAACATGGTCGGACATAAGCTGGGGGAATTTTCCCCGACGCGAACCTTTAAGGGCCACACCTCCAAAGCCGCCAGGGCCATTAAAATAGGCAAGTGAGATGGAAGAGAGAAGCTTCGTATCGCATGCGATCGCCAGGTTTGTCCGGATCTCTCCCCAGAAGGCCCGGCTAGTAGCGGACCTCGTCCGCGACCGGTTTGTGGGAGAGGCGCTGACCATCCTGCATTTCTCGAATAAAAAGAAGGCCAGCCAGATCATCGAAAAGGTCCTCCGCTCGGCCGTCGCCAACGCCCAGCAGAAGGTCCCCAACCTCGATGTCGACAACCTCTTCATCGGCCAAATCTATGTCAACCAGGGCCCCCAGATGAAGAGGGTCCGGCCGGCGCCCATGGGCAGAGCTTTTCGCATCCAGAAGAAGATGAGCCATGTCCATGTCTATCTTGAGGAAAAGAAAGGGAGATAAACAGTGGGCCAGAAGACTCATCCACTCGGTTTTCGTTTGGGGTTCAACAGGACGTGGTCCTCACGGTGGTTCTCCAGAGGCAAGGACTACAGCCGGCTGGTCCATGAGGACCTGAAGATGAAGAAGGCGATCAAAGAGAAGTACTACCACGCCGGCATCGCCGAGGTCGTCATCGAGCGGGTCGGCCCCAAACTGAGGGTCATCATCCACACCGCTCGTCCCGGGATCATCATCGGGCGGGGAGGGAAAGAGATCGAGAGCCTCAAGAACTTCCTTGAAGGGATCGCCAAGCGGGAGGTCTATGTGGATATCCGCGAGGTCGACAAGCCCGAGCTCAACTCCCTGCTGGTCGGCGAAGGGATCGGGGTCCAGCTCGAGAAAAGGATCGCCTATCGGCGGGCCATGCGCAAGGCCGTGGACATAGCCCTGAAGATGGGCGCCAAGGGCATCAAGGTGATGTGCTCGGGCCGACTGGGCGGGGTCGAGATCGCCCGGTCCGAGTGGTATCTCAAGGGCCGGCTTCCCCTCCAGACCCTGCGGGCCGACATCGACTACGCCTTCACCCAGGCCTTCACCACGTACGGACAGATCGGGATCAAAGTCTGGATCTACCGGGGAGATGTCGAGAAGGCCAAGATGACTTCCCAGACGGCCGAGGTCGAGGAGATCTGACCATGTTGATGCCGAGTAAAGTCAAGTTCCGCAAGAGCCAGAGGGGCCGGATGCGGGGCAAGGCCAGCCGGGGCGCCGAACTTTCGTTCGGGGAATTCGGCCTCCAAGCCCTCGAACCCTGCTGGCTGACGGCGCGCCAGATCGAGGCCGGCCGCATCACCATCACGCGGCACATGAGAAGGCGGGGCAAGCTCTGGGTCCGGGTTTTCCCCTGGAAACCCGTCACCAAGAAGCCGACCGAGGTGCGGATGGGAAAGGGCAAGGGCGACCCCGAGTTCTGGGTCGACGTCATCCGGCCGGGACGGATCATCTTCGAGCTCGAGGGCATTCCAGACAGCGTGGCCAAGGAAGCGATGAGGCTGGCCGCCCACAAGCTGCCCATCAAGACACGCTTCATATCGAGAGAGAATCGAGAACTGAGATGAAAGCGCAAGAACTGAGGGAATTGACCGAGGACGAGCTTCAGCAAAAGGAAAAGGACCTCGCCGACCAGCTCTTCAAGCTGCGCTTCCAGCATGCTGTGGGGCAGGTGGAGAACGCCATGAAGCTCCGGACCATCCGGCGGGACCTGGCCCGGATTAAGACCGTGCGCAAGGAAAAGGGCCGGAGAAAGGAATAGAGATGGAAGCTAAGCCCACCAAGAGAAAAACAACCAAAATCGGCGTGGTTGTCGGGAAAAAGATGAAGAAGACCGTTACCGTGCGGGTCGAGCGGCAGCTGCGCCATCCCCTTTACAAGAAGATCATCAAACGGCAGAAGAAGTTCCTGGCCCACGATGAATACGAGAAATGCAAGCTGGGTGATGTCGTGCGGATCATCGAGACTCGGCCCATCAGCAAGCGCAAGCGCTGGCGGGTCACCGAGATTGTCGGCCTCTCGGCGGCCGAGGTCGAGCCCGAGAGCGGGGAGATGAAAGAATGATCCAGATGCGAACGATGCTCAAGGTGGCCGATAACTCCGGCGCCCGGATGATCATGTGCATCACTCCCCAGGGGGGAGGCGTCGGTCGGCTGGCGACCCTCGGCGACATCATCTCGGCATCGGTCAAAGAGGCCGAGCCGGAGAGCAAGATCCCCAAGGGCAAGGTCGTCCGGGCGGTGGTCGTCCGGACGAGGAAGGAAGTCCGCCGCAAGGACGGATCCTACATCCGGTTCGATGACAACGCCGCCGTGATCATCGACAAGGCCGGCGAGCCGGTGGGTACCCGCGTGTTCGGCCCGGTGGGGAGGGAGCTGCGGGAGAGGAAATTTATGAAGATCGTATCGCTGGCCCCGGAGGTCCTTTGATGAGCAGACTGGGGCTGAAAAAGGGAGATGTGGTCATCGTCCGGAAGGGAAAAGACAAGGGCAAAACCGGCAAAGTCCTGATGATCCTGCCCGAGAAAAACCGGGTCATTGTCGAGAAGATCAACTTCGTCAAGGAATTCATGCGTCCCGACCGCAGCCGCAATATCCAGGGGGGGATCATGGAGAAGGAGGCGCCCCTCTCCGTCGCCAACGTCATGATCTTCTGCTCGGAGTGCGGGCTGGGCGTCCGGGTGAAGAAGAAGGCGCTCGAGGACGGCAGCCGTATCCGGATCTGCCAGAAGTGCGAGCTGAGCCTGGAGAAAGAGAAGTGAGGGAGAAGCGATGAGCCGCCTGTATGAAAAGTACAAGAACGAGATCGTCTCCGAGCTCCAAAGCGAGCTGGGGATCAAGAACAAGATGGCCGTCCCGCGCCTGGAAAAGATCGTCCTGAACATGGGGGCCGGCGACGCCATCCAGAACATCAAGCTCCTGGACGCGGCCAAGGCGGAGCTGGCCCAGATCACCGGGCAGCT
>DQHV01000064.1 GCA_003524335.1 Candidatus Aminicenantota bacterium
GAATAATGACCGACGACTGCCGGCCCCCCCTCGTCCAGCTTGTAATCTCCGTCCGTCTTCAGGGTGAGGCTGACCTCCCACCACAGGGGAGTCTGGCCGAGATGGGGCGGGGAGGTTGAAGGAGCGCGGGCCTGGAGAAACAGGAGCAATAGGGCGGGAAAGAAGAGCCGTCCTGAAGTAGGGAGTGCTCTTCGCCCTGCCCGCATGGTTTTCCTCGCCCGGGAGATTCCTATTGTACTTCCATCGGCGGGCTATTGACAAGTCCGGGACCATGCGCTATTCTAATCAACTAAACTGATAAGTTTAGTATATAAACCTGCCGGTTTTTTGATTAAACCAGGGAGTTAAGATGAAGAGAAAAGAACTGCAGGAAGAGAGAGAGGAATGGCGGCGCCAGGAATTCCGCCGCTGCATCCTCAGGGCCGCCGAGAAGGTCATCGTCGCCAAAGGCTACAGCGCCATGACCATGGACGATGTGGCCCGCGAGGCCCAGTTCTCCAAGGCCACCCTGTACCACTATTTCCGGAGCAAGGGAGGGCTCCTGCTCGAGATCCTTGGTAACTTCTTCGAGGAGATCGACCAGGAAGTGCAGAAGATCAACCGTCTCCGGCTGAACGCCAGGGAGAAACTGAGAAAGGGGATCCATTTCTATCTCCGGTTCTACGAGGACAAGGAAAACATCTCCCGGATGATCATCATGGACCCGTCGTTTACGGAGAAGATGAACATCTTCGTGGCCGATGAGAGGAAGCTCACCTCGGAAGTCGACCGCCGGTTCATAACCAAAATGAAGACCAAACGTAAGGATATCTTGAACGGTGTGTCCAAAATTCTTGAAGAAGGGATGGCTTCCGGAGAGTTTCGTAAGATGGATGTCGCAGGCGCCGTGACCTTCCTGGAGTCCCTCCTCCAGGGGTATTGTCATGTCCGTTTCTGGCACGACCGGCCGTACTCTGCCAAGGAGGCTACGGAGATCATCCAGGACATCTTCCTCCATGGGATCGAAAAAAAGGATGGAACCGTGAAAGGAGCGTCGAGATGAAAAAAACCAGCGCTTTGTTCGCAGCCCTGCTGATCATATTGGGAAGCGGCCCGGCCGCCCCGGCACAAGAGAAGATCACCCTCACCCTCGAGAAGTGCCTCAGCCTGGCCCTCTCCCAGAACCCGTTCTACTTGGCATCCCAAGAAAGGACGGACGCGGCCCAGGCCCGGGTGAGACAGGCGGCGGCGCAGTTTTTCCCGTCGCTGAACGCCCAGGGCCTCCAGAACCTGGACGAAAAGGTGTTCGTCCTCGAGTTCCCCTCGTTTATCCCGGGGGGCCGGCCGCAGAGATTCGCCATCGACTTCACCAAAGACTACCAGTTCTCCCTGAATTTCACGCTGCCCCTCTATACCGGAGGCCGCCTGACCTCCGGCTACCGTTCGGCCAAGCTCGGTTATCTGTCCTCCCAGGAGTCCAGCCGCCAGACGACCAACGAAACAGTCCTCAACGTCAAGCGCGGCTACTACAACTACCTCCTGGCCGAGCAGCTGGTCGGGATCAGCGAGGAGGCCCTGAATTTGGCCGAGAAGACCCTCCAGAACGTCAAGAATATGTTTGAGGTCGGCGTCGCCTCTCGTCTCGACCTGCTCCGGGCCGAAGTCCGGGTGGCCAACCTGAAGCCTCCCCTGATCCAGGCCCGCAACAACGTCGCCGTGGCCGAGCTCAGCCTCAAGACCTTGCTCGGCCTGGACGTCGCCCAGCCCGTCGAGGTCTCAGGGGAGATGACCTACACGCCGGTCGACATCAACCTTGACGAGAGCATCGCCAAGGCCGTCGAGAACCGGCCCGAGCTCAGCCAGCTCCAGTACCAGAAACAGGTGGCCGGGGAGATGATCAAGATCGCCCGGGCCGACTACCTGCCGACCATCGCGCTCTCCGGAAACTACAGCACTTGGGCCGACCGGTTCGCTTTCGGCAAGAACAACTGGCAGAGCTTCTATGCTTTCAACTTGGTCCTGAGCATCCCCCTCTTCAACGGCCTCCAGACTCCGGCCAAGGTGGCCGAGTCCCAGGCTCTCATCCGGGAGCTTGGTTTCACCGAGAAGGGGCTCGTCAACAACATCAAGTTCGAGGTTCAGGCCGCCTACCTAACGCTGAACAATGCCCAAGAGGCCTTGCTTTCCCAGGAGAAAAACATCGATGCGGCCCAAGAGAGCGTGCGTGTCGCCGAGCTCAACTACAGTGAGGGCCTGATTACGATCACCGACCTCGGAGCCGCCCAGGTCGCCCTGAGCGAAGCCCGGATCAACTATCTCCGGGCCATCTATGAGTACACCGTTTCCCTCGCCCAGCTGGAGAAGGCCGTAGGGCTGAGCTGGAAAGATTCCGAGTCGAACTAAAGGAGAATGACGATGGAGAAAACGAAACGAGTGAACACAATCCTGCTAACGGTATTAGCCTTCGCCTGGCTGGCTTCCTGCAAGCCGCCGCAGAAGCCGGAGGCCAAGGGGCAAACGCCGACCTTCGGCGCGGCGCCGGTCAAAGTTTTCAAAGCGATCAGGATGAGAATATCCGAGAAGCTCTTCTATACCGGGACGATCGAGGCCTGGCAGAAGATCAATATCACCCCCGACGTGGGGGGCAAGATCGCCCGCATCCTGGTTAACGAAGGCGACCGCGTAGGCAAAGGCCAAGTTCTGGCCGAACTCGATATCGAGGCCATAACTCTCCAGTTCAAGCAGGCCGAAGCGGCGCTGGCTGTCGCCCAGGCTAACTTCAATAATGCCCAGACGAACCTGGAGCGGATGGAGCGCCTCTCCAAGGAGAAAGCCGTTTCCGACCAGCAGTACGAACAGGTCAAGTTGGGCTATGATTCGGCCAAGGCGCAGCTTGAACAGGCCCAGGCGGCTCTCAACCTGGCCCAGCACAGCCTGGATGTTTCTATACTCAAGGCTCCTTTCAGCGGCGTCATCGCTTCCCGGAACGCCGAAGTGGGGGATGTGATCAACCCGATGATGGGCGGATTCTCTCCGGGGAGCGCGGGAGGAGTGCTCACACTTGTGGATTTCTCTCGCGTCAAGATCCAGGTGGATCTCTCAGGGGCCGACATCCCGCGCATCCAGAAAGGTCAGGCGGCCAGGCTGCGCGTTCTGACGACCCCCGGCCGTGAGTTCAACGGCACCATCACCGTCGTCAACCTGGCCGCCGATCCGCAGACCAAGAAGTTCGGGATTGAAGTGTCCGTGGACAACCCGGATCAGGTCCTTCGGCCGGGGACATTCGGGGAGATCATTCTCGAAGTCCAGTCGCACGAAAACGCCCTGGTCGTTCCTCAAAAAGCCGTTTTGGAGAACACGTATGTCTTCATCGTCCAGGACGGCAAAGCCGCCAAGAAGGAAATCGTGCTCGGCCTCCAAAACACGACGCTGGTTGAAGTCAGCAGCGGCATCGCCGAGGGAGACCTTGTCATTGCCGAGGGAAACTTCGGCCTGGAGGACGGAGCTCCGATTGAAGTCACCGGCGAGGTCAAACAATGAAACTGCCAGAATTTTCTGTCAACCGACGCGTCACTGCCTCCATGATGGCCATGATCCTGGTCGTCGTGGGCCTTATCTCCTTCAGCCGGCTGGGGCTGGATTTCTTCCCCGACCTGGAATTTCCGACGGTCTCGGTCGTCACCACCTATTCGGGCGCCTCTTCCGAGGACCTCGAGAAGTCCATCACCAAACCTTTGGAGCAGATTGTCAGCGGCGTCAGCCGGGTCAAGAAAGTCACCTCCACCACCTCGGAAGGCGTCTCGGCCATCACGGCGGAGTTCGAGTGGGGGACAAACCTGGATTTCGCCGCCCAGGATCTGCGGGATCAAATCGCGCTTTACAAGCAATTCCTTCCCCAGGAAGCGGCCGACCCCCTGGTCTTTAAGTTCAACTTGGCCCAGATGCCCGTCGTGTTTTGGGGGATCACCGGAAACCGGCCCACCTCAGAACTTCAGAAGCTCATCGAGGATGAGGTGGCTCCGCGCCTGGAACGAATCGACGGCGTGGCCGCTGCCCGAGTCTTCTCAACGGAGATCCGGGAGATCCTGGTCGATGTCGATAAGACGGCCCTGGAGAGCCGGAACCTTTCGCTCGACCGCGTCATCGCCGCCCTGGCGGTTGAGAACGTCAACCTCCCGGCCGGGAATATCGTGGAAAGGCACGCCGATTTTCTAGTCCGGACGATGGGCGAGTTCAATAATCTCGACGACATCAAACGGGTCGTCATCGGCGCCACTTCCAGCGGCGAGCCGATCTATCTCGGCGACATTGCCGAGGTCAAGGATACACTCAAGGAAACGCGTTATATCGGACGGATTCAACAACAGGACGGCGTTTACCTGATGGTGAGCAAACGGTCCGGAGCGAACACGGCGACAACGGGAGCCGAGGTCAAGCGGACGGTCGCCGAGATCAGGAAGACTCTTCCTTCCGATATCAACTTCTACATGGCCATGGACCAGTCGGACATGATCGAGATGGTGGCCAGCAAAACCGTTCAAAACGCCTGGATGGGCGGTATCTTGGCCATCCTGCTCATTTTCCTCTTTCTGCGGAACTGGCGTCCGACCCTGACCATCGCCCTGGCCATTCCCCTGTCCATAATCACGACGTTTATCTCTTTTTACGCGGCCGGCTACACCCTTAACCTGCTCACACTCGGAGGATTGACGCTCGGCGTCGGCATGCTGGTTGACAATGCTATTGTCGTCATCGAAAACACTTTCCGGCTTCGCGAGGAAGGAAAAGACCGGAAGACGGCCTCCATCCAGGGGGCTACTCAGGTCGGGATGGCCATCACCGCATCCACGCTGACCACCATCGTTGTTTTCCTGCCCATGATCTTCGCCCAAGGGATCACCGGCAAAATGACCCGCGGAATGGCCCTGGCGATCACCTTTTCCCTTATTTCTTCCCTTTTCGTCGCCCTCACGGTCGTTCCGCTTCTGTCGTATCAGCTGTTCGGCAAAGGCCCGGCCAACGGGGATTCTTCCCAGGGTAAAAAGATGAAACAGCCCCAGTTCCAGAAGGGCCGGGATACCTACCGGAAGGCATTGACTTGGACGCTTCACCACCGCCGCCTGGTCATTGGCGGGGTTGCGGGAATTCTCGTGGTCTCACTGGCCATCGTCCCGTTCTTGGGGACGGAGTTCATGCCCGCCCAGGACCGCAACATGATCCTGCTCAAGGTGAAAATGCCCATCGGGACGGCTTTGGAGGAGACCAACCGGGTCGTTTCGATCGTCGAAACCCTAATGTCCCAGCAGCCGGAGATCGAGATCATCTCCGCCCAGACCGGGTCGTCGGCCGAACAGGATGCGAGCGACACGGCTAGCGGGTTCGGTAACACCGGTCCTCACGAAGGGCTACTCTGGGTCGGGCTGGTCAAGCGGAACCTGCGGAAGTACAGCGATCTCGAAGTCGTGGAAATCCTCCGCGCGAAGCTGCCCAAGCTCGAGAACGTCCGGTTCGAGGCTGTTGACATGAGCCAGATGATGATGGGTGGAGCGTCGGCTCCCGTCGAGATCAAGCTGTTCGGCAAGGACCTGGACAAGCTCAAGGACATCGCCGATAGCATTGTCGCCCGGATCCGGGATGTGCCCGGACTGCGAGACCTGACCCATTCTCTGTCTCAGGGAAAGCCGGAATATCAGATCAAGGTCGACCGGGAGAGATCCGCTAAGCTCGGCCTGATGGTCAGTCAGGTCGCCAACACGATTCAGGCGGCGACCCTCGGCCGTGTGGCCACTCGATACACGGATGAAAGCGAAGAGATCGACCTCAGGGTGCGCTTCCAGAAACGATACAGAGACAATATCCAAGAGATCGCGAACATCCCGATCGTGACTCCCCAAAACAAGGTCATCTATGTCGGCCAGGTCGCCACCGTTGAAAAAGGCGAGGGTCCCATCCAGATCACGCGCGAGAATCAGGCCCGCCGGGTGACGGTGACGGCGAACATCGCCGGCCGCGACCTCGGGAGCGTGGTCAGAGATATCCTCCAGCGACTGGGGCCGATCCAGAAGCAGATGCCCCCCGGGTATTTCCTGGAGTTCGGCGGTTCTTACGAGCAGATGACGGAGGCGTTCAAGATCTTGGCTGCGGCCTTCGCTCTAGCCTCTTTGCTGGTTTATATGGTCATGGCCTCGCAATTCGAATCATTCCGCCACCCCTTCATCATCATGTTCGCGATCCCCCTTGGCGTGATCGGAGTCATCCTGGGTCTGCTTTTGGCCGGGAAAGCGATCAGCCTGCCGGCCTTGATCGGATTCATTCTTCTGGCCGGGATCGCGGTCAACAACGGCATCGTGATGATTGATTATATCAACCAGCTCCGGCGGAGCGGCGTCGAGACGCGAGAAGCGATTATCACCGGAGCGGTCACTCGCCTGCGCGCCGTCCTCCTGACCGCGTTGACAACGATCTTGGGAATGCTGCCCATGGCCATCAGCCGGTCTGAGGGTTCGGAGTTCCGGGCTCCGATGGCCATCACAGTCATGGGCGGGTTGACGGCCACGACCTTCCTGACGCTGTTCATTATCCCGGCTATCTACAGCTTATTCGAGAAGGTCTCGTACAAGAAGCCGAAGCCGGCGTGATGTTCGAGCTCTTTATTTCAGGAGGGCGAAAGCGGGCTGAGTTCAGGCTTTGAACCGGAGAAACGCTCCGATCTTGCCGTAGCGGTCGAGCTTCGAGGGCGGCGTTATGTACCTGACCTGGACTTTCTTATCCAGGGCGGCGTGGACGCTTTCGTGGACGATGTCCTGGACCTTTTCCGTTTTGACCTGGCAGACCGGGCAGCGAACTTCGTCGACATAAAGATAATGGCATTTGGGGCAGGTTCTCCCTTCCGCGGAGAAGTTGCGGCTGAGGACCAGGCTCTGGACTCCCCAGGTGTTGAGCTTACGCAGGACCTCCTTCATCCCCGAGACGGCCCGGCCGCCCTTTTCCAGCTCTGAGACGAGAGACTGGGCCAGGGTCGCCTCCTCCTCGGCCTTGAGCTTTTTTTCCATCTCCAGCGTCTGCTTGAGGATCTTGTCTTCGGTGTTATTCGAGTCAGTCTTCAGCCAGCCTTTGAGCCTCTCTTTAAGGTAGGGATGGAGCAGAGGTTCAAAATCCGACCGATATTCTTCCTTGCAGCCGAGGAAGAGCCAATCGAACCTGTTTTTCTTAAACAGTTCGAAGGTTTTCAGAGAGGCCTTTTTAAAATGGTCATGGAGGTGGGCGTCGATATGCCGCTCGATCCGCTTGGATTCGTAGCCCTGCCAGCCGCCCTCGCGCACCCGGCTGGGGACATCGCTCTTGAGGCTGTCGACGAGGGAGATCTCCCCCATGAAGACTTCGTACCAGCGGGCCTCTTGGCGGTCAAGGAGAAGGGCGCAGATGTGCCGGTATTCGTCCAGTATCGAAGCGAGCGGGCGGACGTAGAGGCTGCGGTCAAAGATGAAGTGGTTGCGGGGTGCCCGGGGCAGGGCCANNCGTTGAGGAGGTTCTTGAAGGAGACGGCGATCTCTTTCTTGGTCTGTCGGCTCTTGTCTGTGTCGAGATAGAAGGACGTCGTGGAGAGGTTCTCACTTTTGAAGCCGGCGAGAACCCGAATTTGCCCGGGAGAAAGGGATTTCATTCAGCCTCCTTCATTTTTTTTTCGACCAGGGGTTTGAAATGGACGGAATTATGGCCACTGGTTAGATTGCGCTTTTCCTTTTTCTCGGTCCCGGCGTGGGCAGCTTAATCGTGATGGGCACGCATCAATATAAATAAGAGCCC
>DQHV01000363.1:0-3577 GCA_003524335.1 Candidatus Aminicenantota bacterium
AGCCTGATCGTCGTCCTTGAACAGAAGTTCGGGGGATTGAATAGTGGGATAGATCTTCTTCAGTTTTCTCTCAACCTTCCGTCGACTTTTCGAAAAATTATAGAGTTTCCTTATAAGATAGGATTCCTCGAGGTATCTCAAATAGAGAGAGAGCGTTTGGCGCGCGATATCAAGGTCTTTTCCAAGAGAGNNTAAGGTCTGTCATCTGTCCGGGATCGTCCATGAGAACGCCCAGGAGCCCCTCGAGGACCGCAATTTGCTTGATCCTGAAAAGCTGGGGGATGTCCCGATAGATGACCTTATCAACGATGCTTTCCTTGATATACTTCTGGATGATCTCCTTGTCGTTGATCCCGACGAGCTCGGGGAATCCTTGGGTCTTCAGGAATTCGCCGAAAAGTCTCTTCAACTCTCTGGGGAAAAGTCCGGGGGGAATTAGTTTCTCTCCCTTGAAGACCAGATACTCTCTGAAGGACAAGGGCTCAATCCGGAATTCGAAGATTCGGCCGGCCAGCGTCGCTCGGGACTTGCGTTTGATAAAAAGGGATTCCGAGCCGGAAATCAGTATTTTCATATGCTGATTGAGGTCATAAAGAGCTTTGGCCTGGTTCTCCCAATCCTCCAGTTTCTGGACCTCGTCCAACATCAGCAGAACTCGTTTTCCTGAGAAGCTTCTGTCCAGAAGGTCCTCGGATGCCCGCAGCACGTCGCGGAGCTCGATGCTCTTGAATTCATCGAATGAGAAGTAGATAACGCTCTTCGGATCGAAGCCTTCGGCGATGGCGTCGGCCGCTGCTTTCAGGAGGAGGGTTGTTTTGCCGACTCGCCTGAGCCCATTGAGAGCGATGATCTGGCGAAGCGGCATGAAACTCTTGATCCGGGAATAGATCGCCCTTTCTTTGTATTCAGCCTGGTAGGGGCCTTTCCACCAGGGATTGAAGTCGGGAAGGACGGATTTGATCTGTGGCATGTGTAACTAACCTAGAATCGATTTTGAGTTAATTATAGATAACATATAATTTATGGCATATCAAGCGATTCCTAGAGAGAATCTTCGGTCCCGGCGGGCGTCTCCTTCAATGAATAGAGGTCAATCCGTTCATTGGAGGTCAGAGATGTTCAAGAAAGAGAGGCCGATCCTGCCAAGGTTGTCGTTCCCAACGCGGATGATAGGCTCTGGGACTGCGGCGATCGAGGAGTACGTCATACCCGACGAGGAGAAAGACCGTGTCCTCGAGGACATGTATCCCTTCGAACCCGTTCCCAAGCTCACGGACATGATGTTCGACCTTCACGAAGAGAGGCCGTTCCAAGTCCAGGAGTATCGGGTCATCCGCGGGAAGTCCATGGACTATCTCGTCAGTCCCTATTTCTTCAACAGCGGGGGGACGGTCATGGATTGGATGCCGCCGGACTTTAAGCCTGGCGAAACGCTATCCCGAAGGATCCGAGGCTCATCGGTGTCCGTATTGACCGTCTCCATGGGACCCCGGGCGACGTGCCATTGAGGATAAACAGAGACGGCTACGGCTTCTCCTTAAGGAGCCCTGTCAGGAACTTCCGCGCGGCGCGGGACCGGCCGGCGGCTCCGGATGACGGTTCCCACCGATACCGCTTGAGATCGATGCGGCCGCCGGGGCCGACGGCCACCCCTTCCGCGACCAGCCGCGCCTTTTGTTCCTCAAAGCCTCCTCGGGGACACGTACCCGGTGTACATGTCCCCCGGACGCGGCCGCGAGGCAGGGAGATCCGCCCGGCCGCCCCGATGACCCGGTGCCACGGCAGGCCCCCGGCCTCCGACGAGGAGTGAAGGATCCAAGCGACGCCGCGAGCGGCCCGCTCGCGCCCGGCCAGGGCCGCGATCTGTCCATAAGTCGCGACCCGGCCGCGGGGGATGCGTCGGATGGCCGCTTTGACCTCACGGGTGAACGGTGTCTCGGTGGTTCTGTCCATGGCGTANNTTATCTTAGGATAGAACCGGATAAAAAGAAAACGGGGCCGGGTGAAAACGGCCCATTCGAAGAGGGACAGTCCCCTTTCGGGGACAGTCCCTTGCGTCTCTCGGGACTATTTTGTCAGCCGGATCGAGCCGTTGGTCGTCTCGAGGTCGATCCGCGAGCCGCCCTGGCCGATCGTCGCCTCGACGCGGCGCCTCGACTGGGTCAGGTTCTTGAGGGTCACGGGGAAATCAACGGTGATGTGACCGTTCGTCGTCCGGGCCAGGAGGTCCGCATTCAGGGTCTCGGGAGAGACGAAGACCAGCGTGATCGATCCGTTGGTCGTCTCAGCCGAAAGACCGTCCTTGAACGTCACGCCCTCGATGCGGATATCGCCGTTGGTCGTGTCCGCCTCGACCCGTCCGGCGAACTGGGTGACACGGATATCGCCGTTCGTCGTCGAGGCCGAAAGCTCGCCCGACGCGTCCTCGACCGTCACGGAGCCGTTCGTCGTCCCCGTGTTGATCCTCTCGTAGCGCCCCGAGAGCTCGATCGAGCCGTTGACGGTCTCGACCTCATCGAGGACGACGCCTTCCGGGACCTTGATCTCGAAGTTGACGGTGACCCGGGCCCGCCGCGGGAACTTGGGCCAGATCGCTTTGGCCGAGACCGAGCCGGCGCCTTCATCGACCCGGATCTCGACCTCCTTCAGCTCCGCCTCGCTCCTGCGAGCGATCTTGACGGCCTTGATCTCGACCGTGTTCTGGCTCCATGTGGCGATAGCGACGTGGCCGTTGACGTTCTCGAGGGAGAAGCGATCCCCCGTCTTGAGGGGCAGGGTCTTCGAGAAATCCTCCCGGTATTCCGCCCCGGCGAAAACCAGGGACGCGGCCAGGAAGAGGACGGTGATGCACAGGACGATCAGGACCTTCACTTTGGACACGGGACACCTCCTAGAGTACGACGCTCATGGGGATAGACGCACGCAAGACTCAAAAGGTTCCCTTAGAAGACAAGAGGGACAGTCCCCTGCAGGACAGTCCCTAGGTGAGTCCCATGAGCTTCTTGGCCCCGTCGAGGGTCTCCCGGGCGACGGCCCGGGCCTTTCGCGCCCCCTCGCGCAGGGCCTCGCGCACGGCTTCGGGATCTTGCGCCAGGGCTTGGCGCCGGGCCCGGATGGGATCGAGGACCTTCATCAGGTTGCGGTGGAAGATCTTCTTGCAATCGAGGCAGCCGATCGTCGCGCCTTTGCAGCCCTCGATGATCTCCCGGATCTCGCCTTCGGGCGTCACCAGCTTGTGATAGCTGAAGATGTTGCAGCGCTCGGGATCGCCGGGATCGTTTCGGCGCTTGCGGGCCTCGTCGGTCTTGGCCGGGCGGAGCTTCTCCCAGATCGCCTCGGGCTCCTCGCCGACGCCGATGACATTGTCCATGGACTTGCTCATCTTCGACGAGCCGTCGATGCCCATGACCCGGGCGCCCCGCCCGATCAGGGTGGCCGGCTCGGGGAAGTAGTCGCCGAAGCGGCCGTTGAATCGGCGGGCGACCTCGCGGGTGAACTCGAGGTGCTGGGCCTGGTCCTCGCCGACCGGCACGGCGTCAGCCTTGTAGATGAGGATGTCGGCCGCCTGCAGGACCGG
>DQHV01000363.1:3715-4114 GCA_003524335.1 Candidatus Aminicenantota bacterium
TCTGGTGTTCATAGCCGGACCTCGATTCAATTCCGGGTGTATTGTATAGGCCTTCGGAGGGGCAATCAAGCCCTGCCGCTCATTCCGGGCGGCCGAGCAGGGCCAGAAACTCGGCCAGGACCATGGCCGTGGCACCCCAGATCTTGTGGCCCTCGAACTCGTATAACGGGACTTCGACATCCCGGCCGCCGAGAACCCATGTTTCCCGACGGGTGTTCGCGGGGTCGGCCAGATGGTCGACCGGGACTTCGATGACCTCGGCCACCTCGTCGGGCTGGAGATGGAATTCGAGCGGGCCCGGGACGAAGGCCACCGTTGGGTAGATTCAGTAGTTGCTGGGAGGGATGTAGAGGGGCGTCAGCCGGCCCAGGATACGGACCGCGGCGAGATCCGGCCCCA
>DQHV01000245.1:0-5607 GCA_003524335.1 Candidatus Aminicenantota bacterium
CCTCATGAAAGATCTTTCGACTAAATCGCTCCTTTGGCTAGTCCTCGCGGCCGCGGTTCTTTTGTCTTCGACGCTCGCTGCGGGGACGCTGCTTTTCGACAAGGCCGAGTACGCCGCCCGCCGGGCCAAGTTCATGGAAAAGATCCCGGACGGAGTGGCCGTCATCCTGGGCGCCCAGCCCCTCACCAGCTACCATCACTATTACCAGAACAACGACTTCCTCTATCTCTGCGGCGTCGAAATCCCCAACGCGGTGCTCGTTATCGACGGGGTCCAGAAGCAGACCATCCTCCTTTACACCGCTAACGAGCGCAGCCTCCGCAACGAGGGTCTCAGCATTGATATCCTGAAGGATCCTACGGGAGTAACGGGTGTGGACCAGGTCCTGCCCATCGAGGAATTGGCCAACTTTCTGGGCCGCCTGGCCGGCCAGACCAAGATTATTTACACACCCTTTGAACCCGAAGAGCTGATGCGGGAGTGCAGCCTGGAGAAATTCCGCTACCTCCAGAGAAACATGATCCTCAACCCCTGGGACGGACGGCAGACCCGGGAAGGACAATTCGTCAACCTTCTCCGCCAGAAATTCCCGGCGGTCGAGGTCCGCAACTGCTCGCCGCTCATCTGGGAACTGCGGACGATCAAGTCGCCGGCCGAGATCGAGGTGATGCGCCGGGCCGCCCGCATCGGCGTCAAAGCCATAAGTGAAGTGATGAAAGCGACCCGCCCCGGCATGTATGAATATGAGCTTTCGGCACTTTATAACTACATCGCGGAAAAAGAAGGCGGCCAGGATCTCGCCTACTACATGATCATTTGCTCGGGCGAGAACCACCCCTACGTCCATTATTACAAGCACGACCGGCTGCTCAAAGACGGGGATTTCATCGTTATGGATATAGGACCGGACGTCCAATACTACGACACGGACATCACTATTTCCTATCCGGTCAACGGCAAGTTCACGGCGCGGCAAAAAGAGGTCTACGAGGCCGCCAAAGCGGTCCATGACGCCAACGTCTCCGTCTACCGGCCCGGCCTTACAACCGAGCAGGTTAAAACCGAGGTGGAAGAGATCCTCAAGAAACAGGGCTTCGATCTCACTAAGGACTACTTCAAGAGAATGCGCGGCGGGTTCGGACATTATGTTGGCCTGGCGGTCCACGATGTCGGAGGCGGTCCCATGGTCCTCAAGCCCGGCATGGTATTCGCCAACGAGCCGCTGATGATCTTCCCGGAAGAGAACCTCGGTGTCCGCGTAGAGAACACGGTCCTGATCACGGAGACCGGGTGTGAGGTCCTTACTGCCGGGATTCCGCGGACGGTCAAGGAGATTGAGGCTTTCATGAAAAAGGACGGCATCCCCCAGGCGCTGAAAAAAGCCAAGATGTTCTGATGGGGACACCATATCAATTTCCGAATTTCCATCAAAGGAAACGCTCATGACACCCCACACTTGGGTCCAGGAATTCTCCGCCGCCGTCACGGTCACTGATCGAGAGGGAAAGATCCTCGAGATGAACGCAGCTGCGGTCAAGACGTTCGAAAAGGACGGTGGGGCGAGACTCATCGGCTCCAACGTCCTGGACTGCCATCCCGAACCGGCTAAGGCCAAGCTCCGGGACATCATGGAGAACCGGACAACAAACGTCTATACAATCGAAAAAGCCGGGATTAAAAAGCTCATCTACCAGGCGCCNNATGCCGCATTTCGTCCGGGACTAAAGGCCGGCGTTCCCCGGTCCGGCATTTAGCACTCAAGCCTTCTTGTTGCCGGCATCGCCCGTCGGAAAGCGATTCCTGCTGTTAGCCCCATCCGGGGCCATTGGCCTGTCTGGAATAATGTTTTTAGCAGTTGACTCCTTCGGCGGCCCGGCCTATATTCCTCAGCGGGGATAAACCAATGATTCTAGCCGCGCTTTTTTGCCTGTCTCTTTCTCTCTCGGCCGATCCTCAGGCCGTCGAGCCGCCGGAGATTGTCGAGTTCAAAATCACGCCGGATAAGTTTTCGGTCAATATGACCGCGACCATCTCCTGGTGGATCAAAAACTTCCGCTGGGCCAAGATCGACGGGGCAGGTCCCGTCCCTACCGAAATCAAAGACCCGGCCGGGAGCATCAAAGTCTCTGGTAAGGACCTGGCCGGCAATGCCAGCCGGAGCCTGCAACTTACCGTCCAGGGCAACGATAAGTCATACCTCTACAGAAACGTATCTTTTGAACTCTGCGGGATGCCCCTGATCAAAAACTTCCGCGCCTCCCCCCGGCCGTCCGTCTACG
Source organism: Candidatus Aminicenantota bacterium (assembly GCA_003524335.1). GTDB lineage: Bacteria > Acidobacteriota > Aminicenantia > Aminicenantales > UBA8522 > UBA8522. The sequence goes on from DQHV01000245.1 coordinate 2,280, forward strand.
AACCCGTCAGGATCAAGAAGGGAGACAGAGTGACATTCAGCTATTTCTTCAGCAATGTCGCCCGGGCGGAAATCTGGGCCGGCGGGCGGAAGCTGGCCGATGCCCATCTCCCCTCGGAGGAGCTCTATGGGACCTCGACGGAGTTTATCCCCGAGGCGACCGGCAGCACCCAGCTCTTTGCCTATAACTGCGCCGGCGACGTCATCAAGAGCGAAGCCGTAGCCGTCGAGGTCTTTTCCGCTGCGCCCGAGATCACCGGGTTCTTTTGCGATATCGCAGGTCTCGTGATCCGCAAGTCCCAGCCGGTTACCTTCAGGTGGACGATCCGCGAGGCGGCAGAGGCCTGGCTGGACAACTCCCGCGTCAACCCGTCGATCGGCTCTCAGACAATCCAAGGCCTGGCCGTTCCTAAGGAGTTCGTGCTGACAGCAAAGAACCCGGCGGGGACGGCCACCCAGAAGATATTCATCGATGTCATGCCCGAAATCCTGTTCTTCACGTCGAGCCTACCCGGTCCGATCGTCCCGGGCGACAGCGTGGAACTGCGCTGGAGCGTGTCGCCGAAGGCCAGGGCGCTGTCGCTGAAGGAGACCGTCGCTGAACCGCCTGCCGTCGAGCCGCGTCCGATCGTGGTCGAGAACGCGGAAACCGGGTCTGTCCTTGTCAGCCCGGAGCGTACTGCGATCTATCGGCTGACGATCGAGGGGCCCATCCCGGGCGAACTCTATAAAGAGGTCACGGTCCTCGTCCTCACAAAGCCCGAGGTCGTCTCCTTCTTCAGCAACCCCGCGGCCGATTCCTCACAGCGCCTGTACAAGCTGTTCTGGCAGACGATCAACGCCGACTCGGTCGAGATCAGACCCGGCATTGGCCAGACTGGTGCCCAGGGCCAGACGCAGGTCGGCCCGCTGCCCGGACCGACCGAATACACCCTCATCGCGCGGAACAAGGCCGGGTCTGTGGAAAAGCGGCTGCTGGTCGAAGTCCTGCCCGAGATCTACTCCTTCGCAGTCGATAAACCCGTTGTCGCCGTCCAGGATAGAGTGACGCTAACCTGGAGAACGTCCGGAGCCTCGGACCTGACGCTGCGTTGGGCCGGGGGAGAAAAGAAGGTGGAGGCGGAGAGCCGGAACGAGGGAGCGTTCACCTCGCCTTCGCTGGAGTCAACCAACGTCTTCGAACTCGAAGCCCGGAGCGCGGGAGGCGCGGCCAAGAAGAGCCTTACCATCACCGTGGAGCGCAAGCCCGTGATCGACCGGTTCGAAACAAGTGCGGCCAATAACCTTGTCCTCAAGAACGCCTCTTTCAAGCTGCGGTGGGCCATTTCAGACGCCGCCTCCGCCGAGATCAACGGCGAAAAGATCGATCCGTCGATCGGAGAAAAGACGGTCCAGGTCAGCCAAACGACAACGTTCACCCTCGAGGCCAGGAGCCAAGCCGGCGCAGACCGCCGTTCGCTAACCATCAAGGTCATCCCGGAAATCACGCTCTTCCAGGCCGACCCCCTGAGGGTCAAGGCCAACGAGAAGACACATCTGACCTGGAAAACGGAGCCGGAAGCAGAAACCGCCAAGATCATCGACCCTGCGGGAGCAGTCCTTGCCGAAGCATCGAACAGCCAGAGCGGGACCTGCGAGGTCAGCCCGGACAAGACAACGACCTTCGAGCTCATCGTCCAGCCAGGTGACGTCAGTCAGAAGGTGAGCGTCGAGGTTGTGCCCGGTGAGCCGGAAGATAAAAAGGAAGAAATCGTCGTCCCCACCCGAATCCGGGTGCCGCAGACAGTCGCTAGGCGGCTCAAAGCTCCTGTCGGCACAGCCGTCGAGTCATTTGCCGCGTCCCCTGAGTCCGTCAGCCGGGGAGAAGAGGTGACCCTCAGCTGGTCGCTCTGGACCGCCAAGAGCGCCACGCTCGTCATAAATGGCAAGGAGGTTCCCATCCGGGTTCCTCGAGGCGAATACAAATTCACGCCCCAGTGCACGCCGCCGTCGGGCCAGGGATCCTGCGCGGTCAAGTGCACGATCAAGGGCCTGAAAAACACCGGCGAAAAGTTCGAAAAGGAGCTGACTATCCGGGTCAACATCTAATACTTGCAGGACCGCGTGAACTCTAGATGATAATGAACCCTGCCATTAAGAAATTTCTCTCCTACGCAAGGCCATATCGATGGTGGATTATCGGTGCAACGATATGCGGCCTTTTAAAATACAATATTCCCATCCTCTTTCCCTGGATCTTGAAGGATGTGATCAATCATCTCCTGCGCCCATCCCCTTCCACGATGTCGTTTATCAACAAGAAAATACTCACGCTCTGCGTTATCTATGTCTTCTGGACCGTCATCACGTATTATCGTTCCTACCTGGCCGACCAAGCGCAGCAGCGAGTCATCTTCGACCTTCGGCACGAGCTCTACGCCCACCTCCAACGGATGTCGCTCGGTTTTTTTGAACGGCGCCAGGTCGGGGCGATCGCCTCTCGTCTGTTCGGAGACATCAGCCTCGCCCAAAACTTCATCGGCGCGGCCTTTACCAACACCCTGATGGATTCAACTTCTCTGCTGTTCATCTCAATTATGCTCTGGCTAATGAATTGGAGGCTCGCGGTCGTTTCGATTGCCGTTTTTCCCGCTTATGTCGTGCTGAACAAGCATTTTAAAAAAAAGATCCGAAGAACGAGCCGGCTGGCCCAAGAAAAAATGGAAGAGATTTCCGGTCACGTGCATGAACGGCTCGGCGGCATCTCAATCATCCAGTCCTACACCAGGGAAAAGGCGGAGGAACAGCACTTCCTCCAGGAAAACAAGGAGTACCTTGAGTACCGTATCTCCGGCATCAAGAGCAATGCGCTCGCTCTGGCAATCATCGGTTTCCTGACCTATGTCGCTCCCGTCATCGTTGTCTGGTACGGGGCCGCGCAGGTCATCCAGGGGAGGCTGACAGTCGGTGAACTGGCTGCGTTCTACGCCTACCTGGGCATGTTCTATCAACCCCTGAACCGGCTCGCCGAATTGAACATTTCTCTTGCCAACTCGCAGTCTGCTATCGAAAGGATCTTTGAACTTCTTAATACATCCCCAGAAATAACCGATCATCCTCAGGCGGCTGCCATCGAAAGGGTCAAGGGGGAGATTCGGTTCAATGGCGTCAGTTTTGATTATGAGCCGGCCCAGAGGATACTGAACAACGTCAGCCTCCGAATTCCTCCCGGCAGCACCATCGCCTTGGTCGGGCGGAGCGGAGCCGGGAAATCCACCTTTGTTAAACTGATTCCCCGTTTCTACGAGGTGACCGAGGGCTCCATAACCATTGACGGCACGGATATCCGC
>DQHV01000245.1:5669-14159 GCA_003524335.1 Candidatus Aminicenantota bacterium
AAGCGGTTGATGCAAGGGAGAACAACGCTCATCATCGCTCACCGGCTTTCGACAGTCCAGGCTGCGGACACCATCGTGGTATTCGAGAACGGAACCGTTGTAGAGACGGGCGCTCACACAGATCTGCTGCAAAAGCCGGGGGGTCTTTACCGCCTGCTATACATGGAACAGTATAAAAACCACCTCTTAGAAGTATAAGAATCGGTGGAAACGAAATCAGTTGTCGTTCTCCGGATATGGTATAATAGTCGGATAAATCGACATGGATCGCATCGCCCTTCCTCGCCTCCGAATATCCGCAAGCAGCTCCGGATCGCGCGGACGGGTCGGGCGAGAAACTCATCAAGGAGGAGCGAAATGAGACGTCATGGTTGGATGTTGGCGCTGGTCGCGATCTCGGCCTTGGTCGCGGGGAGCCTGGCTCAGGCACCCGTCCGGAAGCCGGCGAGCCCGGCGGGGACGGCCGACACCCAGATCGGAGGGAAATACGCGGACGTCCAGGGCCGCCAGCGGTATCAGGACGGCAAATGGATCGAAGTGACGTACGGCCGGCCCATCAAGCGCGGGCGTCAGAATCTCTTCGGCGCAGGCGCGGATTACGGCAAGGCAGTGAGCGATGGTTCTCCGGTTTGGCGAGCGGGCGCGAACCAGACGACCCGCCTCATGACCGAAGTGCCGCTCGTGTTCGACGGCAAGACGCTGCCGGCCGGGGAATACAGCGTCTTCGTGGAGCTGAAGGAGAACGCCTGGACCCTTATCTTCTCCAACTGGCCGGCCCAGGAAAAGTACGACCCGAATAATAAGGCCGCTCTCTGGGGCTCCTATGGATACACCCCCGACAAGGACGTCCTCCGGGCGGCGATGAAGGTCGAAACCCTGCCGTTCTCGATGGATCAGTTCACGATCGCTTTTATCGACATCGCCGCCGACGGCGGGAAGCTGGCGATGATGTGGGACAAAACGATGGCCACAACATCGTTCAAGTCCGGCAGCTAGGAAAAAACGCTGAAAGTGCCGTTCAAGATCAGTCTGCCCCAATAAACCCAAGGTCAGATTCTGCGGGCGGATTTCCCGGTGGCCCGGTCTATGCCGGCCTGGAGGAAGGACGAATCTGAAAAAAAGTCTGTTGAAGATTCTAGTCCTGCTGGTGGCGTTCTCCGTTCCGGTCAAGGCCCANNTCCTGGGGAGCGTCCTCTATGTCGGGGCCCATCCAGACGACGAGAACACGTCGCTCCTGGCTTTATTCTCAAAGGGACGGAAATACCGGACGGCTTACCTTTCGGTCACCCGCGGCGAAGGCGGCCAAAACCTGATCGGCCCCGAACAGGGAACGGAGCTCGGCCTCCTCCGAACGCAGGAACTCCTGGCCGCCCGCCGGATCGACGGGGCCGAGCAGTACTTCACCCGGGCGGTCGATTTCGGCTATTCCAAAACGGCGGAGGAAACCCTCCAAATCTGGGGAAAGGAGAGCGTCCTCGGCGACCTGGTCTGGGTGATCCGGAAATTCCGTCCCGATGTGATCGTTACCCGGTTCGCCGCCGAGGGCACCGGAGGGCATGGGCACCACACGGCCTCCGGGATGCTGATCAAAGAAGCCTTCGCCGCGGCCGCCGACCCGAACCGGTTTCCCGAGCAGTTGACGGCCGTGCCGGTCTGGAAAACGACCCGGATCCTGTTAAACAGAGGACGCCTCCGTCCGGAGGAGGCGGCTCCGGCTTTGCGAATCGATACGGGCGAATACAATCCGTTGTTGGGAAAATCGTACTCCGAAATCGCCGGCGTGAGCCGGTCCCAGCACAAAAGCCAGGGTTTCGGCTCGGGGGGACGGCGGGGAACCCAATACGACTATTTCGAGCTTTGGGCCGGAGAGCCGGCCGCCCAAGACATATTCGACGGGATCGACGTGACTTGGAATCGCGTCCCTGGCGGGCAAAAGGTTTCACTTCTCTTGGCCGAATGCCTCCGCTCGTTCGATCCCCGGCAACCATCCCGGTCGGTCCCCGGGCTCCTGGGCGTTCAGGCCGAATTGGCCAAGCTCCCGGAGTCGGATTGGGTCCGCCTGAAGAAAGAGGAATTGTCCCGAGTCATCCAAGGCTGCGCCGGAATCTGGATGGAGGCAATCGCCGAGGACTTCGCCGCCGCTCCGGGAGACGAAATCCTAGTCCGGACATCGATGGTCAATCGATCGGACCAGCCGTTCGTTCTCCATCGCCTCGGCATTCCCCGAATCGTCCCTGATTCCGTCGTCGATCAGCCCCTGAAAAACAACGAAACCCTGGCCATCGAAAATAAGGTCCCCATTCCGAAGGACTTTCCCTTGTCCCAGCCTTATTGGCTGGAGCCCTCCCCTCAAAACGGTCCGTTTTCGGCCGGGGATCGCAANNTAGAAGGACGGCATCTTGAATATTCCATCCCCGTTCTCTTCCGCTGGACGGATCAGGTCCAGGGCGAGCTTTACCGGCCCTTCGAGGTCCGGCCGCGGGTAACTGTCCAGATAGAAGACGGCGTCAAAATATTTCCCGGCGAAGGCTCCCAGCCGGTGAAGATCAGGTTGAAGAGCCATTCCAAGAACGTCGCCGGGACCATCCGCCTCAACGGGAAGGAGGGGTGGCGGGTCGCGCCGGCCGGCCGTCCTTTTTCCCTCGCCGGCAAATACGAGGAGGGCGAGGTCTCGTTCGAAATCTATCCGCCGAAAAACGCTCAGGAATCCATCCTCTCAGCCGAAGCGGACCTCGGCGGAGAAATCGTAAGACGGGCGATGGTCGAGATCTCCTATCCCCACATTCACCGCCAGGTTTATTTCCCAGAGAGCCGGTTCAAAATCGTCAAACTCGACGTCCAAACCAAAGGGAAGAGGCTCGGCTATATAATGGGAGCGGGGGACGACGTCGCCGACGGCCTTCGCCACCTCGGGTATGAGGTGACGATGTTGAACGACGAAATGCTCGAAACATCCGATCTGTCTTCGTTCGACGCCATCGTCGCGGGCGTCCGGGCTTACAACACGCGCGATCGCCTCAAGAACGCGAATCGACGGCTCCTCGACTACGTCGAACGCGGCGGCACCCTGGTCGTCCAATACAACGTCGCCTCCAGCGCGCTCGCCGACAGGATCGGGCCATATCCTCTGACTCTAGGCCGCGACCGGGTGACCGTGGAAAGCGCCCCGGTGACGTTCCCGGTCCCCGACCATCCGCTCTTGAACTTCCCCAACAAAATCACGTCCGGGGACTTCGCGGGGTGGGTGCAGGAGAGAGGCCTGTATTTCGCTTCGTCTTGGGACGAAAAGTATGAAGCGGTTCTCTCCTCCCATGACCCCGGCGAGCCGGATCGAAAAGGCGGCCTCTTGTACGCGCGATACGGGAAAGGCGTTTTCATCTATGCGGCGTACGCCTGGTTTCGGCAGCTGCCGGCGGGTGTGCCTGGGGCTTTCCGGATTTTCGCCAACCTGATATCGGCGGGGAAGAGGTGAGGAGTGGTTATCCCGACGAAGCGGCTCCCGCATCTTCCACGCCTGGTGGACGATTATTTTCACGACTACGGCAAGGTGCGGGAGTTCTTTGACGGCGATTTTCGAGACGCCGCCGCCTACGAGCGCCAAATCGAGCGAACGCTGGCGCGCCGCATACCCCGGGAGGAGTTGGCCGCGATCTTGAGGGAGCAAAACCAGAGCTACGGATGTGGCCCGCGGACTTTCGGGCAGATCGAGGCCATGGAGCGGGAGCAAGCCTGCGCCGTCGTCACCGGACAGCAGGTGGGGCTTTTTTCCGGGCCGCTCTATACGATCTACAAGGCCTTGACCGCGATCAAGCTCGCCGAGCGCCTGAGCCGGAACGGTCCCGGAAGAGCCGTCCCCGTGTTTTGGCTGGCCTCGGACGATCACGATTTGGCCGAGATTGATCACCTCGTCCTTTTGGACAAAGACAACCGGCTCGATGAGGTCCGCTGCGGGATGCCTTCCCGTGAGCTCAAAATCCCCGTTTCCGCGCTCGTCTTACCGCCGGAGATCGCGGATTGCCTTCGTCGACTCGCAGATCTCACCCCGGACTCTGAATTCAAGGCGGACATCATCGCCGCCTTGAGCGAAGCCTATCGGCCCGGCCGCGGCTGGGTCGACGCGTTCGCCCGATGGATGAACCGGCTGTTTCCAGCGCACGGCTTGATCTTCATCGACGCCTCCCATCCCCGCCTGAAAGAGCTGGGCGGAGAGGTTTTTTATCGCGAAATCAGCGAAAAATCCGCGGCCACTCCGCCGGCCCTCGCCGCTTCACGGAAACTGCGCGACGCCGGATACGAGGGCCAAGTTCATTTGCATGAGGGGATTCTCAATATTTTCTACGCCGAGCGGGAGCGGCGGTCCATCCAGTGGGACGGCCGGGCCTTCGAGATCAAAGATCCGCGGGAGACACGTTCCAAAGAAGAGCTCCTCGCCCTGGCGAAAGAAAAGCCGTTTCTCTTCAGCCCCAATGTCCTACTCCGGCCCATCTATCAAGACACCCTGCTGCCGACAGTCGCCTATGTCGGCGGACCGGGGGAAATCGCCTATTTCGCCCAGATGAAAGAGGTTTATGAAAAATTTGCCCTGCCGATGCCGGTGATTTACCCGCGAAAGAGCCTGACCGTCGTCGAAAGGAAAATCGACCGCATTCTGGCGAAGTACCATCTGGACATTCCCGATCTCTGGGGCGGCGCGGACAGGATCTTCCGAAGCCTCGGCGAGAGCGGAGTCCCCGAACCCTTGGGCCGGACCTTGAGCCTCGCCGCCTCTCATCTGGAGCAGGACTTTGAACCGCTCATCCGGGACATCGCCGACTTCGAGCCGACCTTGAAAGAGTCCGCCCAACTCGCCCGGGGTAAGATCGTTCAACAATTGAAATTCCTGGAAAAGAAAATCGTCCGGGCGGCGAAGAAACGGAACGACATCGCGGTCGGACAGATTCGCAAAGCGGGCGACCATCTTTACCCTAACGGCCATCTCCAGGAGCGGGTCTTCAACATCGTGCCTTATCTCCTGAAATACGGCCCGGCCTTCATGGACAAGCTGGACGAGGCGATCGACCTCGACGAGCATGATCATCAGATTCTGACGATGTAAAAGGATATCTTCCTTAGAGGAGGCCGCCATGATCTTGGATGCGTTAGCTTTCGGAGCGCATGCCGACGACGCGGAACTGTCCTGCGGCGGGACGCTGATCAAGCTGGCCGGGATGGGGTATAAGACCGGAGTCGTTGTCCTGACCCGGGGCGAGACGGGAACCCGGGGCAGCGCCGAAATCCGGGCCCGGGAGTTTGCGAAAGCGGCCGAAGTGATGGGCCTGGCGGCCCACAAAATGCTCGACCTTCCCGACGGGCGGGTCGAGGTCACTTGGGAAAATAAGCTCAAAATTATCGCCGAGATCCGTACCCATAGACCCCGAATCGTTTTTGCCCCCTATTGGGTCGATCGCCACCCCGATCACGAAAGCGCATCCCAGCTCGTGCGCGCCTCGGCCTATCTCGCCGGGCTGAAAAAAATTGAGACGGCGCAGGAGGCGTTCCGGCCTGTGAAGGTTGTTTTCTGCCAGAGCCGCTTCGAGTTCGCTCCATCGTTCGTCGTCGATATTACCGACGCCCACGCCCAAAAAATGAACGCGGTCCGCGCCTATACATCTCAATTCCATGGCCCGGATCAGCCCGAAGTCACGCCCGCGTCCGGGGAAACGCTCATCGGCCGGCCCGAATTCCTGGACCTCATCGAGGCCCGGGACAGGAGATACGGCGCCCAGGTCGGGGCGAAATACGGGGAGCCTTTTCTCGTCCGGGAAGCCCTGAAAGTGGACGACCCGGTCGCGTTCTTCGGTCCTGAATATCTGTGGACGATTCCGTGAGGGCTGCCATGAAAATCTGCATCGTCTGCTATCCGACCCACGGCGGGAGCGGAGTTGTGGCTTCGGAGTTGGCGATCGCGCTGGCCCAAAAAGGCCACGAGCTCCATATCCTCAGCTATGCCCCGCCGTTCCGCCTGCGCGCCTTCCATCAAAACATCTTCCTTCATGAAGTGGACGTGGCCTCGTATCCGCTGTTCAAGTACCCTCCCTACGAGCTGGGGCTGGCCACCAAGCTGGTGGAACTCGCCGAAACCTACGATTTGGAGATCATTCATGCTCATTATGCCGTGCCCCATGCGGCCAGCGCTTATTTGGCGAAGCAGATCTTCAATTCCCGGCGGCTTAAAACAGTCACAACCCTCCACGGCACGGACATCACCTTGGTCGGGGCCGATCCGTCCTTCCGCCGGATCATTAAATTCGCCATCGAGCAATCGGACGCGGTGACGGCGGTCTCGCGCTATCTCAAACAGCGGACAATCGAGGAATTCGACATCAAGCGCGAAATCCGGGTCATCNNGAGGGGGAGAAAATCCTGATGCACGCCTCCAACTTCCGCCCGGTCAAAAGGATCGGAGACGTCGTCCGGATTTATGCCCGGGTCCGGGAACGGATCCCGGCCAAGCTCCTCTTGATCGGCGAGGGCCCCGAGCGGCCGCATATCCAGCAGTTGGTGAAGGAGATGGGCCTCGCCTCCGAGGTCCATTTCCTCGGGGAACAGGACCAGTTGGAGCCCCTCTTTTTCTGCACCGACCTGTTTCTTTTGCCCAGCGAGCAGGAGAGCTTCGGTTTGACGGCCCTCGAAGCCATGAATTGCGCCGTCCCCGTAATCGCTTCCGATGTCGGCGGATTGCCCGAGGTCATCGTCCCTGGAGAGGCGGGATATCTCTTGCCGGTCGGCGATATCGAGGGCATGGCCGCTAAAGCCGTCGAACTTCTGAGCGATCCGGTCCGGCATTCACTCTTCCGAACGCAGGCCCGGCGGCGCGCCGAACAACACTTCGACGCCGTCCGTATCATCCCCCAATACGAAACCTTATACGAGGAACTGTTGAATACTTAGCCCATGCGACTTATCGACTGGATCGTCCTGAGCTTGTTTCTCTCGTTCGTGGCCGCCTACGGCTTTTGGAAAACCCGGGGTAAAAAGGACATCCAGGGCTTCTTTCTGGCGAACAAGTCCACGCCGTGGTATGCCGTCACCATTTCGATCATGGCGACCCAGGCCAGCGCCATCACTTTTCTGTCCACCCCGGGGCAGGCCTACGTGGACGGGATGCGGTTCGTTCAGTTTTATTTCGGCCTGCCCATCGCCATGGTCATCCTTTCGATCACGGCCGTTCCCATTTACCATCGGCTCAAGGTCTACACCGCCTACGAGTATTTAGAACAACGCTTTGACCTGAAAAACCGGGCTTTGGGGAGCATCCTCTTCCTCATCCAACGCGGGCTCGCGGCCGGGTTCACGATTCTCGCCCCGGCCCTGATCATTTCCGTCATCCTCGGCTGGGATTTCCGGCTGACGATTTTCATGACCGGCGGCCTGGTCATCCTCTACACGGCCTCCGGGGGCACGGAGGCGGTCAGCAAGACGCATCTTCTGCAGATGATGATCATCGCCGCGGGGATGGGAGCGGCGTTTTATATGATTTTCCAGCGCCTCCCGGCCGACATCTCGTTTACGAACGCCGTTCACGTGGCCGGAAAGCTCGGGAAGCTGAACGTCATCAATTTCGCCTTCGACTGGAAGGACCGGTATAATTTCTGGTCGGGCCTCATCGGGGGGGCCTTTGTCGCCCTGTCGTATTTCGGGACGGACCAGTCGCAGGTCCAGCGCTATCTGACCGGACGGTCGATCGCCGAAAGCCGCAAGGGGCTTCTGGCCAACGGCGTACTCAAGGTCCCGATGCAGTTCATCATCCTATTCATCGGGGCCATGATCTTCGTGTTTTACCAGTTCGTGACGCCCCCCCTGTTTTTCAACCCGGTTGAGACCTCGGCCGTAAAAAGCAGCGCTTACGGGGACGCTTACACGGCCCTCGAAGCCGACTACGCTCGGCTGAACGGGGATAAGCAGGAGCAGCTTCGGGCGATGCTCTCCGCGATCGAGGCTGAAAAAGACGCGGACGTGGAGGGCACGCTCCAAGAGCTCCGCCGGACGAGGGAATCGGAGCTCGGCCTCCGGAAGGAGGCCCTCCAACTCATCAAGAAAAGTAATCCCCTGGCCGAGACCAACGACACCAATTACATCTTTCTGAGCTTCGTGACCAAATTTCTGCCGGCGGGTTTAGTGGGGCTGATCCTGGCGGCGATCCTCTCGGCTTCGATGTCGGCTTCGTCCGCAGAGCTAAACGCCCTGGCTTCGGTCACGGTGATCGATATCTACAAACGGATTTTCCGGAAAAACGCTTCGGAGCGGCACTATCTCCGGGCCTCGAAGACGGCCACGATCTTCTGGGGTCTCTACGCGATCGGCTTCGCCCAGTTTGCCAACCATCTCGGCTCCTTGATCGAAGCCGTCAATATTCTGGGCTCTTTGTTTTATGGGACGATTCTCGGGATTTTCCTCATCGCCTTCTATTTCAAAAAAATCGGCGGCAACGCCACGTTCATCGCGGCCACT
>DQHV01000198.1 GCA_003524335.1 Candidatus Aminicenantota bacterium
CCCATTCACGACTTACAATAGCCTTGTTCTGCTCCTCAACCTTTGCCTGCGCTCTGAACTTCTCCAACTCCGCCATCGCCGCCTTATCCTGGCAGGCGATCGAGAAACATAAGCACAAGACGAGTCCTGACAACACCAGAACCGAACTTTTTCTCATGCTCTTTTTCATGAACTCCCCCCTTTTTAGAATCGATCAAAAACCCGGTCCGTTCACACTTCAAAATGCTCCCATTCGTACTTCACCCGACGGTCGTTAGCCATTTTGCAGCCAGGGGACTCGGCTGCGCGCCTCGGATTCGGCCGTCTGCTCATCTCCCGTAAAACACTCAGAATACCGCCCGTCGGGGATCCAGCACATCTCAAGCGTTTCGTCACTGAATCGAAGTGCTTCAAATCCAAAAGTCCCGTCTTCTCGCCGGAAGATCTGGACTTTCCGTTTCCCGTCATGCGCCATCAGTTCTTTGATGATTGATCTCATACGTTTTGCTGGTCCTTCCTCACTGGCGATTTACCCCTGTATCGAGCGAATATTTCCCGATGCTGAAGAGTCCTTCGGCGTCTTCGTCAACGGTATAGAGATATCCCCCATTCAGTGCGACCCGGCCAAGCATCAGCCCGACGGGAGTAAATCCGGCGGGAAACTCGAGATAGAAGCAGTCGACATATCGTCCCCGGGCATCGAAGACATCCACCAGCCTGGCTTGGCGCTCGTTCCGCGTCGAGGTGATGACCCAGAGCCGGTCACCGGCGACGAGGATCTTGCTGATGTCGTAATAGAACTCCTGCGGCGGCGGCCCGTTGTAGTCCGGGCGCTGCTCGCGCGGATCAGGAGGCCGCTTGACCTTGCCGTACTTTCTCGTGATCGTTTTCTCGACCTTGTTGGTTTTGGCGTTGAAGTGGTCGATCCGGTAGTCGATACCGTGAACGACGTAGATGGTATCAAGCTCCTTGTAGGCAAAATCGAAGCGAGCCTGCTGCCAGCCGAACCCGCGGCCGAGATACCAGCGATAGGGGAATTGGAACGGCTTGCGGATGTCCTTCAGGTCGGGCGACAGGACGCAGAACGAGTAGGGGACATCATAATAATCGCGTCGAGGGACCTCGTTCCATTTGGGGGTTTCTTCAAGGAACGCGTAGATCCGGCCGTCGAACAGCCCGATGAACTCGAAAAGATCGGTTACCTCAGTCCGGTCTTCGCCCAGGTAGTCGCCCCGCGTGTTGAAACGCATGACCTTCGGCGGACTGAAGGCCTGGATCAGGACGCCGTCCGCCGTCAGCAGGGCCGTTGTCCGGAACTGGGCTTCACCAGGGCCCTGACCGCTCTTGACGATCTTGTATACGAACCGGCCCTGCGCGTCGTACTTGAAATGCTCGAACCCGTTCGCGAAGTGGACGCCCCCATCGCCTCCGATCTGGAGCTGGTAGGGATACTGGAACACGATGTCGTTGCCGTTGTCTCGGATGCGCAGCTGCTCGATGAGCTTGACGGAACGGAAGGCCTGAGGATCGGTGGGCTTCTTGGGATTTTCGATGACCTTCTGGCCGAAACAAAGAGCCGACGCAAGTAAGGATATCGAACAAAGGCTCAATATCGATCGTAGCCGCTTCCAATTAAAGACGAAAGGTTTGGCATGCATGTCTATCCCCTTAATGGATATCTAATTCTACAGCCGATCTTGGGGATATGGCAATTTCTTATCTTCGAGCTGTTGTCTTTGTGACCTGCCCCCTAACATTGTGCCAGCCCTAAGCGTTCGATCTGCCCGATAATTTCTTTGCGCTTCTCTTCGAGTTCTCGCAACTGCCGATGGAGCGCTCGAAGCTTTGCTTCGGCTTCCTCATCGAACATTCACGGGCTCCCGGCCTCATGCCCACAACCGAGTCTTGAGTTGCATGGGTGTCACACAAGAAACGTTGTGTTGCATATAAATAAATATATTAAACACAAAATGAGAATCGTGGCTTGCCTGCAATATAATGCTATTCCCTGGTGATCCGGAGCAGTTCTGGAAACACGGCAACTGCAGCTCGCCTTCCTTTACCGGGACGAAGCTCATCAATGAAGCCTTTCGCTTTCAGACCGCGGAGAATTCGCAGGGCGCTGTCTCTCGGAATCCTCGAATTAGCTATGAAATGCTTGCTCTGAAATACGGGGCGCTTGAAGAGAGCGTCAATCGCGGCAACCACGTATTGTGATTTCACGGCTTTGGGGATTTCCGCCTTCATTTTCTCATAGAGCGATATGATAAGTTTCGCTTTCCCCGCGTTCTCGATCGCTTGTCGCTCGAGGGCCTGAAGAAAGAACGCTACCCATCCGTTCCAATCATTATCTGCGGATAGTGCCCGTAGTCGCTGGTAATATGCATCCCGGTTCTTTTCAAGATAGGCGCTCAGGTAAAAAACGGGACGAGAGAGGAGCCCTTTCTCATAAAGGAAGAGTGGAATGAGCATTCTGCCCAGCCTTCCATGGCCGTCAAGAAAAGGGTGTATGAGCTCAAACTGAGCCTTGATTATTGCCAGATG
>DQHV01000136.1 GCA_003524335.1 Candidatus Aminicenantota bacterium
ACGGCCGGGACTGGTTCGTCCGGGCGCCGCTCGTGATCTGCGCCTGTGCGGTTAAGGGCGAGTCCTGGGTCAGGAGGGATGGAAAGAATTACGCCGATGTGGACACCACCATCGCCTTTGACCATCTCATCCTGGCCGCGCACGACCTGGGGCTGGGGACGTGCTGGATCGCCGCCTTCGACCCGGCTGCGACGCGCGAAGTCCTGAGGCTCCCCGCCGAGCTCGAGCCCATTGCCTTCACGCCGCTAGGCTACCCGGCCGATGACTGGAAACCGAAAAAGCGCCGCCCCGCCTCGGAACTGGTTCAGTTCAAATAAGTGGTATAATATATTCGTTAGAAAGGGAAACAGTCATGGACACGATCATCAAGGACTACCTCCTCGGCCTCAAGCTCGAGGAGTCGCAGCGGCATAAAAACATGTCTCTTTTTCCGCTGATGACCCCGCTCGACGGCGGGCCCGACTATACGACCCTCAGGGACGCGCTCGAAAAAGCCCTGCTGAACGTCACCGAGGTGAGCTCGGGCGGTTCCGTGCCGGAGCTCAAAGTCATAAACACGGCCGACATCTCGGTTCTTCTCCTCGACGGTGAAGAGCTGGCCGGGGCCAAGCAGAACCGCGTCCTTAACACGACGATCCTGATCAAGGAGAAATCCGAAACCGTTATCCCTGTGAGCTGCACCGAGCAGAGACGGTGGTCCTATGCCTCGAAGGCCTTCCACGATTCGGACACCGTCATGTCGCCCAGTCTGAGGTCGGAGAAAGCGCGCACCGTGGCCACCTCGCTCAGCAGCACCGGCCAATACCGCTCCGACCAGGGAACGGTCTGGCGCAAGATCGATGAGATGGCCGCTAAGGCCGGGACCGTCTCCGAGACCGGCGCGATGAAGGACACTTTTGTCCAGAAGATGGCGGAGCTCGACGAATACCTCAAGGCCTTCCGGTATATCCCGACCCAGAAAGGACTTCTCGTGTTCTTCGGCGGGGAGCCGGTGGGGTTCGATTTCGTGTCCAAGGACAGGGCCTTCGAGCTCCTCCACCCGAAGCTCCTCAAGAGCTATGCCATGGAGGCCGTCCTCGAGGAAAAAAAGAGCGAGGCGGAGCCGGATCGGAACCGGGCAGAGGCTTTCCTCAAAGAGGCGGCCGATTGCGAGGAAAAGAAATACGAGTCGGTCGGCCGAGGGCATGACTTTCGTTATGAGAGTAAGACAATGGTCGGGTCGGCGCTGGCCGTCGATGACAAGGTGGTCCACATGGCCTTTTTCCGGGTCGGCGAAGCCGACAAGACGGGCCAGATAGCCCGCACCCGACACCGCATCAAGTTCAGGTTATAGCCGCGGAAAACCCGGCCTCTGAGCGGTTTGGCCCTTTCTATTTATTTCTTGGCCTCGAACAGCGTCCAGGGGAAGGCCTTCATGTCCTTGAGGAATTTGTCCATCCAGGCATATTCCGGGTGGGCGGTGAAGAAGTCGGCGGCGATAAAGTCCTGGCCGCAGGGATGTCCCTTTCTCGCCCATAACTTCAACTCTCCAGCCAGCTTGGACGTCGTCACCTTCGCCTGGACCGAACCGGCCGGATAGAAGGGCGTCCAGATGAACTCGGGCAAGCCCTTGGGGTCGGCGTCGACATGGCCGCAGAGCGTTTTGCCGTTGGGGGTGAGCTGGCCCGTCGAGGCATCGATGTGGTCAGCCTCGAAGATCATGGCCGTTTCGGCGTTGATCATCCCCTTGTTATCCTCCATGAGCGTCTCCCAGCGGGTCTTGCGGACGTTGACGGTCAGGTCCGGGTCATCCGGTTTATAGGTCGTCTCTTCGGCGATGACCTTGGGATCACAGGGGAAGTTGGCGCCGACATAATAGCCGTCGCTCGTCCGCCAGACCTGCCGGTTTTTGAGACCGAGCTCGAGACGGGCGATCTCGTTCGTCTTGAGGTCGCCGACCAGCCAGTCGTTGGCGTAGGCGCCGTTGTTCCCCTCGCTCATCAGGCGAATGAAGTCGTCGATCGAGGCGGCGTACTGGGCGGCCCGCCGGGCCCGCACGAACTCCGGCGTGCCGGTTTCGTTGAAGCCCTTGTACATCGACATGGTCGTCTCCGTGTAGATAATGCCGGCGCCGTTGATGACGAAATCGTCTCCGCTGTGGATGTACCCGGGGAAGCTGTCCATAAGGATGCGCTGGCCCGTAGCGGGAGTCAGATCGATGATGATGTTCCAGCGCTGGCCGACGATGTAGTCCACCCAGTTGTTGTGGGCCATGACGATCTTCCCGTCTTCGGTGTAGCTTCCGGTGGCGATGAAACCGCTGCAATAAGAGGGGGATTTGTTGTCTCCGGCGCCGGGGGAGGCCTTTTCGGCGAGGTGGGGGACATAGTACCAGGCGAGCTCGATCCAGCCGTTGAGGGCGGTGAGGTCGATCACATCATAGGTCCTGCCAGGGAGCTTGGCCTTGAGCCCGTCCACGATCCCCTGGATCTCTTCCTGGTATTCGGGATCCACCTTCGGCCAGAACATCCGGGATGCCGCTTCGCGGTAGAACGCCCAGTCGTGTCCTGTCGCCTTCTCCAGGAAGTAGCCGAACATCTGGAGGGCGTCATCGATCTCGGCGGCCAGGTGGTAGCCATTCTGGAACCCGACCTCGCGCGCCGTCCCCTCGAGATGGACGAAGACCCAGCCGTTTACGTCCTGACGGTAGGAATTCTTGATCTCGGCGGGAAGTTTCCCTTTGGCCGGCTTGGAGCAGGCCCCAACGAAAATCAGGCTAAGGATGAGTCCAACGAGAAAAAAGCGTTTTGTGTTCATGGATTGCCTCCCGGAATCAGAAGTGGCCTGATTATAACACGACAGTTCTGCAGCTGTCACCGAAATTCCATAGATAACCAAGGCGAGGGGCAGTGGAGGAGAAACCCGTATGAGGAGTGAGCGGGCACGGTTTCGATGCCACTACCCCGAGCCTTTATTGAAAATTCGGGTCATCTGTGCTATAGAGTATGATTCTTTGGAGCCAGACCGAATGCACAAAAGAGAGCAGGGAAGCCGGGTCAAGATCGTGTCGACCGGGTTTTACGCGCCGGAAAAGGTCCTGACCAACGCCGACCTCGAGAAGATGGTCGATACCACGGACGAATGGATCGTCAGCCGCTCGGGTGTCAAGGAGCGGCGGATCGCCTCGGCGGAGCAGGCCACCTCCGACCTCTGCATCGAAGCGGCCCGGCGGGCCCTGCGGAACGGCCACTTCAAGGTCGAGGACATCGACCTGATCATCGTGGCCACGGCCTCGCCCGACACCATCTTCCCTTCGACCGCCTGCTGGGTCCAGGAGGGGCTGAAGGCCGATCATGTGGCCGCCTTCGATATCGGCGCCGGGTGCACGGGTTTCCTCTACGGGCTGATCCTGGCCGAGAGCTTGATTCTAAGCGGGGTATCCAAGCGCATTCTTCTCATCGGGGGAGAGGTCCTGAGCAAGATCACCAACTGGAAAGACCGCGCGACCTGTGTCCTCTTCGGCGACGCCGCGGGTGCCGCTGTCCTTGAAGAAAGCCGGGACGATTCGGGGATCCTGTCGCATTACTGGAAGGCCGACGGGTCGCTGGCCGGCCTGCTCTTTCAGCCGGCCGGCGGGACGCGGATGCCCGCCTCGGTGCAGACCGTGGCCGGGGACCTTCATTATATCCAGATGAAGGGGAACGAAGTCTTCAAGCATGCCGTGAAGAGAATGGGCGAATCGGCCGTCGAGGCTTTGAAGAGGGCGGGTCTGCGGAAAGAGGACATTCGCTGGTTCATCCCCCACCAGGCCAACACCCGCATCATCGACGCCACCGCCGAGCGTCTGCAGGTTCCTCCGGAAAAGGTTTACGTCAATATCCAGAGATACGGGAATGTCTCCGTGGCCTGCATTCCGATCTGCCTGCATGAACTACATGTGGCCGGAAAGCTCAAGAAGGGAGACATCATCCTGCTGGACGCCTTTGGCGCCGGCTTCACCTGGGCCGCGGTCGCGTACCGCTGGTAGGCCTTTTTACTCTGCGGCCAGCTGGCGGAAATGCTTGAGTAGCGTATCCTTATCAACCGCGCCGACCTGCTTGTGCCGGATCCGTCCCGTTTTGTCGACGATGATGGTTGTCGGGATGAACTGGCCCGGCTGGTAGTCGTTCACGATCTTGCTGGTATTCTCCCTCGTCTCCAGCACGACCGGATAGTTGATCTTGTACTTGTCGACGAAGGCGGCGACCTCTTCCTTACCTTTCGAATCCAGCGAAATGCCGAGGATCTCGAGCCCGTTGGCCTTCTCCTCAGCGTAGGCTTCGATGAAGTCGGGTATCTCGGCCCGGCAGGGGGGACACCAGGTCGCCCAGAAATTCAGGAAAAGCACCTTGCCTCTATAATCGGATAAGGATATGGTCTTCCCCTTGAGGTCGGTCACCCGGAAACTCGGGGCATAGGAAGAGCCGTCCTGCCCGAGGCTTCGCGAAAAGCCGAGGGCGCCGCTGAGCAGGAGGGCCAGAGTGAGGGCTCCGACCGGGATTATTCTGTTCATCTCTTTCTCCTCGAGGATTAAATCTTACTTTTTAGATATAAATTATAGATTTAATCGTAATTCTTTGCAACTTCCTGAATTCGCTGCCTTGAAATAAGGGGACACTAACCTTAATTCCCAAGCGCACTCTTAGCCTTTTCCGAATTAGGGTTAGTGTCCCCTTATTTCGCAGGGCTTTACTTGGGTTCACAGAGTTTGAGCAGGCGCTCCCAGTTGTGGTCCACCTCGGCCTGGATGAACTTGAGGTCCTCCTCCTTGAGGTGTCGGAACCGTCCCTGGAGCCGGAGATAGTCGTTGACCGGCTTCTTCTCCCTGGGCTTGATGTTCAGGGTGTATTTTTCGCCGTTTTCGACCTCGTACAGGGGGAAAATGCAGTTCTGGACAACCATCCGCCCCAGCTTGATCGAGTCCTCCGGCCGGCT
>DQHV01000088.1:0-299 GCA_003524335.1 Candidatus Aminicenantota bacterium
TTCGAGCCCGGCCGGAAATATCCGCTGCTCGTGATCATCCACGGCGGCCCGGCGGGCATCTCAATCCCGGTCCTGGTCGATGCCTACGTCTATCCCTACCTCGAATGGCTGAGCAAGGGCGCCCTGATCCTGGAGCCAAACTATCGGGGCTCAACGGGTTACGGCGAGAAATTCCGGTCCCTGAACGTCCGCAACCTGGGCGTGGGCGACATGTGGGACGTGGAATCCGGCGTGGATAGTCTGATCGCGAACGGCTTGGTCGATGCCGGCCGGGTGGGCGCCATGGGCTGGAGCCAGGG
>DQHV01000088.1:333-13985 GCA_003524335.1 Candidatus Aminicenantota bacterium
GATTTGGGCGTCCCGACGAAGCTCATCGTCTACAAGGATTTCGGCCACGGCATCTCGAAGCCCAAGGAGCAGCTCGCCGCCACGTGGCACAACTGGCAGTGGTTCGCCAAGTACATCTGGGGCGAGGACGTCGTCATCCCCATCGAGGTCGAAGAGGAAAAAGAGAAGGACAAAGATAAATAGTATTCGCCGTGCCTGAGAGCTAGCCGGACGGCGCCAGCAAAACCTTAGCCGCTGAGGGATGAACCAGAATCTTGAGAGCCTTGGGAATAACCGTATACAGCAGATCCTGGCCCTGCCCCTCTTCGCCGTCGAATTCCAGGCTGAGCGGCCCGTCCTCCGAGTGCACGCGGACCGAGGCGGCGCGGGCGCTGCGGACGTCCTTCCGCTGGAGATGCCGGCCGCTGAACACGGTGCGCAGGGCGAGCAGGACCCGGAGCCGGGGCATGCCCTCCACGAGCACGACATCGAAAAGGCCGTCGTCGATCAGGGCGTTGGGGGCCGCCCACATCCCCCTGCCGAAGAATTGCCCGTTGGCCACGGCCAATAGGTAGCTCGGTCCTTCGTAGAATTTTTCCCCATCGCGCTCTACTGTGATCCGCTGAGGCCTGTACTTGAACAGAGCGCCCACCGTGGTGCGCAGAAAAGTCGAGGCCGTTCGCCGGCGCACCCGATTGACCCGGGCGACGATCTCACCGCTCACCCCGGCGCTCGATATGTTCAGAAAGAACCGGCTGGCGGGACGGCCGCCGTTCAGCGTATCCCGGTACTCGACTTTGCCCAGATCACAGAGCACCGGCTGCGCCTGCTTCAGCCAATCGACGGCCGCCCGGGGGTCCGACGGCACACCCAGCGCCCGTGACCAGTCGGTTCCCGTGCCTACGGGAAGATTCCCGAAAGTGATCCCAAGCCCGGGCCGGGCCGCCAGGGCATTGATTAAGGTGTGGTTTGTCCCGTCGCCGCCGACGACGATCAAGAGATTCGCCCCGGCTGCTGCCGCCGTGCCGAGAATCCCGGCCACATCCTCCGGTTTCTCGCTGACGGCGACGGTGATTTCGCCGAAGGCTTCCGCCATCCGGGCTTCAATACTCTTGAAGACAGCGACGGCCTTCCCGCCGGCAGCGTTCGCGTTAACAATGATCATCGTGCGCATCTTGCCATTCCTTCGGCAGGCCGTGAGCTGCCGCCCAGATTCGACGGTAGCGTCCGGCCTCCCTGTCCCAGCGTTCGTCCTGCCANNTCGCCGATCCCGGAGAACGAAGCGGCCAGGCTGGGCGCCGCCGCGCCGTACCGTCCCCAGAGCCGTCGGGTGTGTTCTGGCTCGACACCGGGAATCTCCCGCCCCGGATCGAAGGCCTGGAGCACCGGCGCTTCGGACTCCGGCTCCGGGATGTCCGGGTTCAATTGATGGGCTTCCCGGAGCGCATCGATGGCGATCAGGCGAAAGGTGGTGAGCTTGCCGCCGGTCACGGTCAAGAGCCCGCGTTCCGGCCAGACAACATGGTCACGGCTTTCGCTCGAGGGATCGGTTTTGCCCGTGTCGACGACCGGCCGCACGCCGGCCTGGGTGGTGAGCACATCTCTCTTCGTCAGCTCGAGCCCGGGGAAGTAAAACTGAACAGCCCGCAGCAGATAGTCCGCTTCTTCGACCGATATCGCCGCCTCGGCCTCCAACGGCAGGCCGTGGTCTACATCCGTCGTTCCCACTAAGGCCACTCCCTCCCACGGATACGCAAAAACGGGCCGGCCGTCGTCCGGGTGGCTGAAGGCGACCGCCTGGTAGACGGGAAACCGGTCGAGGCCGAAATAAAGATGGCTTCCCCGGAGCGGCCGCAGCCTCCTCTTCCCGCCGGCCTCCAGGCGCAGTTCGTCGGCCCAGGCTCCTGTGGCATTGATCACCAGAGGCGACCGGGCCTCGGCCGTCTCACCCGTCATCTCATCCCGTACCGCTACGCCGGAGACCCGCCCCCCGGCCTTCAGCAGGCCGATGACGGGCGCATAGTTCAGGGCGGCCGCCCGGCCCTCACCGGCCATCAGCCCATCATGCAGCACGCGCAGGACCAGCCGCGCGTCATCGGTTTGCGCATCCATGTAATGATAGCCTCGCTCTAGGCCATGGGTCATCAGCCCGGGCGCCATCATGCCGATGTCGACCTCGTCGAGCCGCTCGTAATCACCCGCGTCCGGAGAGAGACGAGTGTAGATGCCCAGCCCGATCCCCATAACCCAGGGGCTGGGGTGTCCCCCTTCATAAATGGGATAGATAAACCCGAGCGGATCAATAAGCCCCGGCGCCACCGCAAGCAGCCGCTGGCGTTCCCTGACGCTTTCCCAGGTCAGCTTGATGTGCATGTTTTTTAGGTAGCGGAGCCCGCCGTGGACCATCTTCGAGGACCGGCTGGACGTGCCGGCCGCGAAATCCGCTTTTTCCAGGAGCAGCGTCCGGACCCCGCTCCACGCCGCCAGGCTCATGATGCCCGCGCCGGTGATGCCGCCGCCGATGATGATCAGGTCCCATTGGCTATCGAGTTTCGCCCGC
This sequence comes from Candidatus Aminicenantota bacterium, assembly GCA_003524335.1. Classification (GTDB taxonomy): domain Bacteria; phylum Acidobacteriota; class Aminicenantia; order Aminicenantales; family UBA8522; genus UBA8522. Next base: position 2,873 of record DQHV01000088.1, read on the forward strand.
GCCTTTTCCCGCCAGCCCGGCTCCCAAGGTGAGCGGTACTCCCGGCAGCCCTTCGTCACCGGGTCCACTCGCTTCCGAGGAGCTTTCCCGGGTTCATGATGCCCCCTGGATCAAAGACCCTGGCCAGGGCACCCAGCGCCTGCAGGCCCAGCTTCCCTTTCTCGGATTCCATCCAGGGCAGATGGTCAAGGCCGACACCGTGCTGATGGGAAATCGTCCCTCCGCGAGCGACGATCGCCTCGCTGGCCGCACCTTTCAGCTTCTTCCATCGGGCCAACGTCTCCTCGGCGTCCGCCGCCAGGCGAAAGAGGTAGGTCACGTAGATGCTCGCACCCGTCGCGTAGACATGGGAAATATGGCTGAAGGCGAGAACACGCTCGCCCCTGTCTTCGAGCCCTTGCCGCAGCGCCTTCAACACCGCTTCGGTGGCGGCCGGAAGGTCGCTCCAGGTCAAGGCGGTTTCCAGGGTGTCGACGGCATAGCCGAGGTCCCAGAGAGTATTCCGCAGGTAAGGCGTCTTGAACCGGCCTCTGCGCCATTCATTCCCCATTTTTCGGCCGACGTGAACGCCGCCGTGCTCGCGGGCGATCTCCAGAGCCAGGCGGCGGGTCTTTCGAGCCAGGCCCTGCGCCCTGGTGATACCCATGAAAAGCATGCACTTCTCGTCCCTGTCCTTGAGTCCGCGGACCCGCAGCAGGCCGTTGAGCAGCCGGACCATCCGTTCGTTCCCGGTCAGGACCAGGCTGGTGTCAGTCTCGAGGCTGTCGCTCAGACGCAGCATCGAAACCTGAAGGCGCGACTGCACCATCTCCTTGACGGCGGCAGCGCCCTGCTCCAGGCCTGGAAAGAAGATGCCGTGGAACCTTTCCAACTGGGGAACAGGGCTCACCCGCACGGATGCCCGGGTGATGATGCCCAGCCGGCCCTCGGAGCCGAGAACGGACTGGCGCAGGTCCGGGCCGGCGGCGCTCGCCGGGAAGGGCGGCATCTCGAGCCGGCCGGCTGGAGTGATCATCCTTCCGCCGGCGAACAGGTCATCGATGCGGCCGTAGTAGAGGGACTGCTGTCCGCTGGAGCGGGTGGCNNTCATCCAGCTTGGACATCCGCCGCATCCTTTCCATGCTGACGGTCAGAACAGGATGGCCGGCCGGCGGCGGGTTGATGTGCCCGACGACACTCGTCCCCCCGCCGTAGGGGATCAGCCAGGTCCCCGTTTCCTTGGCGAAAGCGAGGATTTTCTCCACGTCCTGATCGGAAGCGGGCCGGGCCACGCCGTCGGGAACGCGGTCGAGCGAGCCGAACCGGAGGGCGATCCAATCCGGAAGGGATTGCCCGCGGGCGTGGCGGAGCCTCGATTCCGGGTCCCGGCTGAGGAGAGGGTGTTCAGGCAGAGGGGAGGGTGGGAGGCGCCGCACGATCGTCTCGAGCGGCATCGAAGGTCCTGGTTCAGCCGGGCCGAGGGCTTCGTTAAGATAAGCGAGAGCAGACGGAGGGACGGGATAATCGATTTCGTCGCTTCCCCAGCCATTCCAACGTTTCAAGCGGCCACCTCCACCCGAAACTAAAATACCCTCAGTCCGATGCCGGGTCAAGCCGGAATTTGATTTCTCAACCAGAATAAAATCTTTCCCAACCGAAGCCAGGCCATCGAAACTGCCCTGACCGAAAATCTCGACCGCAATAATTCGGTGCAAGGTCCCTCATTACCGAAATTCTAATTCGCTGCCTTGGAGCCCTGAGTCCTCAGGGGCGAGCATTGACTAAAACCCACAATTCCTATATAACCTATAAACATAGTAAATTAGGAGACTGAAAGTGAAAAAAGCAGGTTTGTTGGCCTTAGCCTTAATGATCTGGCTCTTGAGTCTGCCGAGCCTTCTTCGGGCGCAGACGAGCTCTTATGAGGGGGAGCAACTCTACCAGATCAAGTGCGGACGCTGCCATTTTGCCCACTCCCCTAAGAAATATTCGGCCGAGGAATGGAAGACGGTGCTGAAAGAGATGGGACCCCTATCGGGTTTGACTGAGGAGTCGGATAAAGTCATCCTTGACTACTTGACCCAGGCTTCCGGTGAGAAAGAGAGGGGCTCCTTACCGACAAGCCCTGTTGTAGCCGGATATCTCTACACCGAGTTTTTTTCCTCCGAGGATTCCACAGATACCTTCGACATCCATTATCTCAACCTCAACCTGTCCGGGCGTCTTCACGATCGGGTTTCCTACCGGGCGGAATTCGAATTTGAGCATGGGGGAGGGGAGGATGAGCCGCCTTTTATCGAGCAGGCCTACATGGATGTCTGGCTGTTCCGGAATACAGCCCTTCGTATCGGGGCGATGCTCACGCCCTTCAACCGATTCGATGACCTCCACGGGCCGCTGGAGAATTTTCTCGTTACCCGGCCTCAGACATCCCGCGAGATCGGCGTCAGCGCCTGGAAGGAGGTAGGGATTGATTTGCACGGAAACATCTTTCTCCACAAGAACTTTTTCCTGAATTACAATGCCTACATGATTAACGGTCTGGGGAGCGGAAGCCGGCTGCGGGCAAGCCGCCAGTACCAGGACAACAACGACGCCAAAAGCCTGGGGTTCCGGGTCAGCGGAGTTATCGCCGACCGGTGGGAAATCGGAGCCTCCTACTACACGGGAGCCTGGGACAATGCCGGCCAGCAGAACCTGAGCCTCTATGGTTTTCATTTCCTGACTAGGGTCGCCGGGTTGGACGTTTTTGCCGAGTATAGCCACTCGCTATCCGAGAACCCACCTCCCCTCGCCTTGGGAAAAGCTGACGGGTTTTTCATCCAGACGTCATATCTTTTGGCCGGAAAATTCCGGCCGACCCTCCGCTACGGCACTCTCGATTATCTCGATCCAGGGAACCTCTTGGGCCGACAACCGACCGATTTTGATAGCAAGATCATCTGCCTCGGGTGGAACTATTATCTCACCGGAGCGATCGTGTTCAAGGCCGAGTACAACTTTGTCCAGGAAGGCAAGCGGAAAGAAAAGAAGGATAACGACCTGATCGCTCTTCAGGCTGCCGTAAGGTTTTAAAGATAACGGGGGTCAGGTCTCAATCTGATTTTTCACCCGACATTGATGCGTTCATCGACGAATAAATCACTCTCCACAATTGCTGGGAGAAAGAGAATATTTGCATTTCAGCTAGATCTCAAGGAGTAATCTACCATGATAGGTCAGACTCTCGGACATTATCGCATCATCGAAAAAATCGGCGCCGGAGGCATGGGTGTTGTCTACCGGGCTAGAGATGAACGCCTGGAAAGAGATGTGGCCATCAAAGTCCTGCCCGCCGGGGCTCTTGCCGATGAGGAGATGAGAAAGCGCTTCCGCAGGGAAGCCATGGCTCTCTCCAAGCTCAACCATCCCAATATCGCCACCATTCATGATTTTAACACCGAAAAAGAGGTGGACTTTCTGGCCATGGAATACATATCCGGAGTCACACTGGGGGAGAAGGCGCAATCAGGAGCGCTGCCGGAGGCGGAAGTTCTCCAGTTGGGAAGGCAAGCCGCCGAGGCGCTGGAAGCCGCCCATGAGCAGGGAATGATCCACCGGGACCTCAAGCCCGGGAACATCATGGTCACGCCCAAGGGCCTGGTCAAAGTGCTCGACTTCGGCCTGGCCAAGCTTTTCCGGCCCTCCGGACCGCTGGACAAGACTTTAACCCTCACCAGCGCCGGCACGCAAGCTTTGACGGGCACTCTTCCCTACATGGCGCCCGAGCAGCTGGAAGGCCGCGAAGTCGACGAGCGAACCGACATCCACGCCCTGGGTGCCATTCTCTATAAGCTGGCGACAGGGGAAAGGCCGTATCCTCAGGAGAATTCTTCTGAGGTTATGTATGCTATCCTCCACAAGCCGCCTGAACCGCCCGGGTCCCTGGGAGCCCAGATCTCCGAGGGGCTGGAGCGGATTATCTTCAAGTGCCTGGAGAAGGAGCCGGCCAACCGCTATGCGTCGGCCAAAGAGCTGATAGGCGATTTAAACAAGCTCGAGACCGGCGATCTTTCGGCGCTTATTGCCGGAAAGCCCGGGCGCAGGGCCAAGCGAAGCTTGTGGCAAAGGCCGCTGCCTATTAGTGCCTTGGTCCTCGGGGTGGCAGGTCTTTTATTCGCTCTCAATATCGGTGGAATGAGAAACTTCTTGACAGGCCGGGCAAGAGCTCCTCAGGTGCAGTCGCTGGCCGTGCTGCCCCTGGAGAATCTCTCCCCGGATCCCGAGCAAAAAGATTTTGGCGTGGTCATGACGGATACGCTCATCACTGAATTGGGACAGATCAGCGCCCTGCGGGTGAGATCTCTGACTTCTGTCATGCAGTATATAAAAACAGAAAAATCCCTGCCGCAGATAGCCAAAGAGCTGAATGCCGACATGGTGGTTGAGGGTTCTGTCCTGAGGTCGGGTGAAAAAATGCGGATTACAGCCAGGCTGGTTAATCCGGCCGAGGACCGGCAGCTCTGGGTCAAAAGCTACGAGCGCGACATCGGCGGTTTTCTGGTTCTCCAAAGCGAAATTGCCCAGGAGATCACGCGGCAAATCGGCATCAGACTCAGTGCGGAGGCGAGGTTCCGGTTGGCCAAAAGAAGGGCTGTGAATCCCAAGGCTCTGGATGTCTATCTTAAGGGAGTTTATTCGGGCGACAGTGAATATTTTAATCAGGCGATCCAGCTTGATCCGGATTTTGCCCTGGCTTACACACAGATTGCCAACGGTTATTTTTTCAGCGGTCTTTTCGGCGCCATTCCGCCCCGGGACGCCTTTTCGAAAATGAAACAAGCGGCTCTCAAGGCGCTGGAGAAGGATGATACTCTCGGAGAGGCCCACAGCTATCTGGCTCTGGCCTGGCTCCATTATGATTTGAATTGGACAGAGGCTGAGAAAGAATTCAAACGGGCCCTGGAGCTCAACCCCAGCCTCGCCTACACTCACCATCTCTATGCGCATTACTTGATGGCCATGGGCAGAATGGAAGAGTCAATGGCTGAGATCAAACTCGCCTCGGAACTCGATCCCTTTTCAGCGGACATGAATTTATGTTTCGGCTGGCACTGCATCAGCACGGCCGATTATGATGAGGCGATTGGGCTTGCCCTCAAAGGAGTCCAGATGGACCCCAACAATTCGTGGGCCCAGGTCATTTTGGGCTGGGCCTATGAACAGAAATCCATGATCAAAGAGGCCCTTGTCGAGTTCCAAACCGCGGTCAGCCATTGGAAAGATGGCTCTCTGCCCCTGGGCGCCCTTGGTCACGCCTACGGGATCGCCGGCCAAAAGAAGGAAGCGCAGGAGATTTTGGAGAAACTCCTGGAGATGTCGAAGCAAACCTACGTTCCAGCCTACGATATCGCCGCTGTCTATGTTGGCCTTGGAGAAAATGCTCAGGCCTTTGAATGGCTCTCCAAAGCCTTGGAGGAGCGGTCAGGCTTTCTGATTTATATCAAATGCGACCGGCGGTTTGACGGGCTCCGGTCCGACGCCCGCTATGAGGCTTTGCTCAAACGTATCGGCCTGCCACTCCGTACGATAAAGACCTGAGTCCGGAAATTAATATGGTGACAGGCAACTAAGCCCATGATTCGGTGCCTGAATGCGATAACCGACAAACTCCCTCCAAGCCTTGACAAACTGCCCCTCTGAATGTATCTTCATTGTAGATACATTATGGAGGAAAATTGAGAGGCCGCATTCAAAAATGGGGCAACAGCCTGGCCCTCCGCATCCCCAAATCATTAGCCGATGAGATGTGTATGAGACAGAATTCGTCTATCCAGCTGATGATCAAAGAAGGAGCGCTTGTCGTGACACCCGAACGTGAGCCTCAGTGGCGTTTAGAAGAGCTCCTTGAAAAAGTAACCGAAGCCAACATCCACCGCGAATGGGAGACCGGATCCGCCGAGGGCGATGAGATATGGTGAATCCAGGTCCATACGTTCCCCAGCGCGGTGATGTCGTGCGAATCACTTTGAATCCTCAAGCCGGCCATGAACAGGCAGGTCGAAGGCCAGCGGTCATCCTCTCGCCTCAGGCCTATAACGCCAAGGTCGGGCTGGCCCTACTGTGTCCGATCAGGAGCCAGGTCAAAGGCTATCCGTTTGAGGTCGCCATCCCGGCGGAATTGCCTGTCGCGGGGGTGATCTTATCCGACCAGATCAAGAGCCTGGATTGGCGCGCCCGAAAAGCCGAATGGGTTTGTTCTTTACCCCCACAGATAACAGCCGAGGTCCTGGCCAAGTCGCAGACGCTGCTAATTAATTAGGGACACCATATCAATTTCCGAATTTCCATTCCTGGAAATGCAGGCAACAAAATAGGAAATTGATATGGTGTCCCCAAATTTCCCTTTAAGATAAGCGAGAGCAGACGCAGGGACGGGATAATCGATGTCGTCGCTTCCCCAGCCATTCCAACGTTTCAAGCGGCCACCTCCACCCGAAACTAAAATACCCTCAGTCCGATGCCGGGTCAAGCCGGAATTAGATTTCTGAACCTTTTCGCGTCCGGCCCTGTGTCCTGCAACCTTCCGGCAGGGTCTTGCGTCTTATCTGATATAATCCAGGCTGCATATGATGAATCTGGTGCCAAGTGAATTTGGTGCCTGGCACCGAATTATCGAGCGATGGAGGCAAGATGAAACCGGCGATATCCGTGAAATCAAGACGTTATTCCCGCGCGGCTGCGCTATCCATGGCGGCCCTTGTCTTTTCTCTCTCCGGAGTCCCGACTCCCGCCTTAACCCGAGCCCACGCCTCGACCCATACCTCGGTCCCTGCCCAGAAGTCGCCCCGCATCCTCTCGGTCGAAAAGTGGCGCGAGGACCTTCATTTCCTGGTCGATAAAGTGGAAACCAACCACCGGTTCCCCTTTTCAAAAATCACCAAAGAGGCTTTCGAGGGAGCGGCCGCCGACCTCCAAGCGCGGATCCCCTCGCTCTCCGACCATGATATCGTCGTCGAGATGGCCGCCCTCGTGGCCATGCTCGGTGACGGGCACAGCCGCCTCTCACTCCCCGTCGCCCAGGGTGAAGCCCAGGGACGCGCCCACACGGAGACGCCGGCTCCCGCCGACCGGGACCTCCTCTTAAGGCGTTACCCCGTCTCCTTCTACCTTTTCGGCGACGGGCTGTCCATTCCCGGGGCGATCGGAAGCCATACCGAATTCATCGGGGCCCAAGTCGTCCGCATCGGCCGGATGACTGCCGCCGAAGCCCTTCAGGCAGTGCGCCGGGTGGCCAGCGTCGACAACGAAATCGGCCATAAGCTCTCCGGTCCCATGCTCTTGGGCTTGGCCGAGGTCTGCTCGGCCTGCGGAGTGGTCGATGATATGGAAAACCTCCCCCTGCTGATCAGGGACACCGCGGGCAAGGAAAGCGAGATCGTGGTTAAGCCTCAGGACCCGCTCACACCGGTCGCGTATATCCAGGCCTTCGAGCTCCCCGGGCGGCCGGTCCCCCTCTGGCTGAAGAACCGGACGGACCCGCACTGGTTCGAGTATCTGCCGGAAAAGCGGGCCGTCTTCTGCCAGGTCAACGCGATCCAGGATAAGCCGGGGGAGACCATGGCCTCTTTCTCCTCCAAGCTGGCCGCCTTCATCGAGGCCAACCCGGTCGAGCGCCTCGTCCTCGACCTCCGCTGGAACGGCGGCGGAAATAACTACCTCAACCGGTCCCTCATCCTGGCCTTGACACGAAGCCCGAAGGTCAACCGCTTCGGACGCCTCTTCACGATCATCGGCCGGACCACGTTTTCCGCCGCGATGAACCTGACGAGCGACCTCGAACATTGGACGAACACGCTCTTCGTCGGCGAGGCCACCGGTTCGACGACCAGCCATTACGGCGACGCCCGGCGCCACACTCTCCCGAACTCCGGGCTGACCCTGAGGCTCTCCTCGATCTACTGGCGAGATTGGACAGCCGACGAAAAGCGTCCTTGGATAGCGCCCGACCTCCCGGCCGAGCTTTCCTCCAAGGATTACCTTGACGGGACCGACCCGGTCCTTGAGGCCGCCCTTGGGTTCAGAGCTCCGGACGATCTCGCAGGCCAGCTCCTCTGGGCCTTTGATCGAGGCGGATTCGATGCCGCCTACACCCGTTTCTACAAGTTCAGCACCGACCCCGAAACAGCCGGGATCGACATCCAGGCCGACCTCCACCGGTTCGGCCGCGCGCTCTTAGAGAAAGCCAAGTTCGCCGAGGCGGTTCAGGTTTTCTGGCAGAATGCCGCCGACCATCCCGACTCGTTCGAGGCCCATCTCGACCTCGGCGAGGCTTATCTCGGGGCAGGGAAAAAGGACGAAGCGGCGAAGTCCTTGGAGAAGGCGCTTTCGCTTAAGCCAGGGGATGCACGCGCCAAGGAACTACTGGCCAAGGCCAAATTGCAGCACCCTTAATAAATTGGGGACAGCATATCAAATTCCGAATTTCCGGGCCAGGAATTACAGGCTTGGGAAATAGGAAAATGATATACTGTTCCCAATTCTTTTTGACGATAGGCCCATGACCGTCGCTTCACGCGGATTTCAGGTGTTCGTCAAGCCGGCCGGGGCCGCCTGCAACCTGTCCTGCCGCTACTGCTATTATCTGGAGAAAGGGCCGCTCGGCTCCGACGCCGCCCCGCCCCGCATGCCCGAGGACCTCCTCGAGGAATACATCGCCCAGCACATCGCCGCCTCTCCCGACGAGATCATCCGCTTCTCCTGGCACGGCGGCGAGCCCACGGTCCTGGGCGTCGACTACTTCCGCCTGATCGTCGAAATCCAGCGCCGGCTCTGTCCGCCCGGCCGCAGCATTGCCAACGGGATGCAGACCAACGGCACCCTGCTTGATGAGGACTGGGGCCGGTTCCTCGGGGCCGAAGGGTTTGCCGTGGGGCTCAGCCTGGACGGCCCGAGGGCGTTCCACGACCGCCACCGCCTAACCCGGAACGGACGCTCTACCTTCGACCTGACGATGCGCGGCTACGAGATCCTGCAGCGGCACGGCGTCCCGACCGACATCCTCTGCGTCGTCAGCGCGGCGAACGTCCGGCGTCCGGCGGAAGTTTACGGCTTCTTCAGAGACAACGGCGCTTCCTACCTGACTTTCCTTCCGCTCGTCGAGCGGCGGCCGGAGTCGCCTGCCGGCATCAGCCCCGAATCCGTTCCGTCCGAAGCCTGGGGCGATTTCCTCTGCGCCGTCTTCGACGAGTGGGTGAGCCATGACATCGGCCAAGTCAAGGTGCAAATCATCGAGGAGGCGGTCCGGACGGCCTTCGGCCAGGAGCACTCGCTCTGCATCTTCCGGCCGGTCTGCGGCGACATCCCGGTCGTCGAGCTGAACGGGGATTTTTTCTCCTGCGATCACTACGTGGACACGGAGCACTTCCTTGGCAATATCCGTGAAGCGCCGCTCGGCGCCCTCCTCGAAAGCCCGGCCCAGCGCGCCTTCGGGCTGGCCAAGCTCGATAAGCTGCCGCGCGTCTGCCGGTCGTGCGATGTCCTGGCAATGTGCAACGGGGAGTGTCCGAAGAACCGCTTCGCCCGCGCTCCGGACGGAGAGCCGGGCCTCAACTATCTCTGCGCCGGCTACAAGAAATTTTTCCGCCAGGTCCGGCCATTCGTCGACACGGTGGCCGCCGTGTGGGGCCGGCAGAAGCCCGACGCTAAGGTTTGAGCTTTTCCTTGAGGAAGGCGATCGTCCGCCGCCAGGCGAGATCGGCCGCCTCCTTGTTGTAATTGGGACCCGTGTCGTTCAGGAAGGCATGCCCGGCGCCCTCGTACATGTGGATCGTGCATTCGATGCCCGCCTTCTTGAGTTCTTCCTCGAAGGCCGGGATGCCTGCGTTAATCCTCTTATCATCGCCGGCGTAATGGATAAGCATGGCCGCTTTGATTTTCGGGACGTCCTCGGGCGCGGGCTGGATGCCGTAGAAGGGGACTGCCGCAGTCAGGTCCGGCGCGTGGACGGCCACCTGGTTCGTGACCCCGCCGCCCCAGCAGAATCCCATGCAGCCGACCTTACCTGTCGCCTGGGGATGCGTCTTGAGGTAGGCTACGGCAGCGACGAAGTTCTTGGTGTTGGCGTCGCGGTCGAGCTTCTGGATGAGGGAACGGGCCTCGTCGGGGTTTTCCGGGGTTCCGCCGAAAGGCGTTAGGGCGTCTGGGGCGATGGCCACGAACCCCTCGAGCGCCGCCCGCCGGGCGATGTCCTCGGTGTGGGGGTTGAGGCCACGGTTTTCGTGGATGACGATAACGCCGGCGAGCTTCCCGGCGCCCTTCGGCCGGGCCTGGTAAGCCCGCATTTCACCGCTTTCGATCGGATACTTGATGTATCCCGTCTCGAGGCGCGGGTCGTCTTTCGGCACAACCTGGGGCGAGTCGCCGCCGCCTGCGAGGACCGGCAGCAGCGCGGCCGCAGCGGCCGTCCCGCCCGCGAGCTCGGCCACCTTTTCCAGGAATTCGCGGCGGTCCATGGCGGTACGCTCAAACTTTTTACGGCTTTTTATTTCAAAGTTCACGGCATCCCTCCTGGTTTCTGTTATATCCCTGAGGACAGAATCATCGTATTGGCGCGCTTTCCTTCTGTCAAGGAAAAAACAGGCCGCCTAATCAGCTAAATCGTTCCCGATCCATTTCCCATTTCCCTGGGTAGAGAATTAGGAAATTGATATGGTGTCCCCAAATTGACTTCGGTTCTCCTGGTATGATATAAGAAGCGAGTAGAACATTATCCTTTTCATACAAGGNNTTCTATTGACAAATTGTATAAGATGAACGATAATGCCTCCGTGATCCCCCGTCAAGCCGCAAACACCCTATTAGCCTTGGCTAAAGGATTTCCGATCGTGGCCGTGACCGGGCCCCGGCAATCAGGCAAGACCACGCTCGTTCAGGCCGTTTTTCCAGAGAAACCCTACGTTTCGCTCGAGGATCCCGATAAGCTTGAACTCGCCGTCTCTGACCCCCGGGGCTTCTTAAGGAACTATCCCGAGGGCGCTGTGATCGACGAGGCGCAGCGGTTTCCCGAACTGTTCTCCTACCTCCAAGCGTTCATCGATCGCAGCAAAAAAGGCGGGCTCTTTATCCTGACCGGATCACAGCAGTTCGGCCTCCT
>DQHV01000088.1:14028-14183 GCA_003524335.1 Candidatus Aminicenantota bacterium
CATTTCAAAAGTTCTTGAGGATGTGCGCCGGCCGGACGGGTCAGCTTCTCAACCTTTCGTCCCTGGCGTCCGATTGCGGTATCACTCATAACACCGCCCTGAGCTGGATATCCGTCCTTGAAGCCAGCTATATTGTTTTCCTATTGAGGCCGCAT
>DQHV01000271.1 GCA_003524335.1 Candidatus Aminicenantota bacterium
CCTCAAGAAAAGCCATTGGAATACGCTCGACCTGATTCATCATCTGGCCAAGGCGCTGAGCCAGCCGGCGGACCGATTCTCTTACGGTGGAAAAAAAGACAAACACGGGCTGACCTCTCAATTCATCGCCATCCAGCACGCCCGGGATTTTAGCGGCGAAGGAAAGGGGTTCAGCCTGAAGTCCAGGGGTTTCATGGACCGGCCGATGGGCCCCGACCTTATCCAAGGCAATGCGTTCACAATCACGATTAGGGACCTCGTGGACATGGGGCCCCTGGAAACGAACTTTGAAGAGGTCAAAAAGAACGGCTTCCCNNAAGCGCCATTGGAACGGCGCCCTCCAGGTCTTCCTGACCAGCGCCGGCCCCGATGACAGCCAGTCCGAAGGCGAGAGAAAAGCCGCCCTCTTCAAGAACTGGAAGGACTGGCCGCTTCTCCTGACCTTGGCAAGCGGGCCCCTGGAAACCGGCATCTTCGGTTTTCTCAGCGGCCGTCCCAATGAGCCCGGCCGGGCCCTCCACCGGATTCCCGGAGAAGAAGTGTCGATGCGGTACGCGGCTTATCAGTCCCACCTCTGGAACGAGCTCCTCCGGCGGTTGATCAAGCAGAAGGTTAGAAATCCGGAGGAAGTCCCTGGCCGGGAAGGCGGCTATCTGTTCTGGCATGAGATCGAGGCCGAAACCCTCTCCTATCTGAGTGCGCTCGAAATCCCCACCGCCGCCGCCAAGATGGATTTCGCCGACGGCCTGACCCGCTCCTTATTCGGAGATATCCTGAAGGAAAAAAGCTTAACCCTCGGCTCGTTTCGGACCAAGGCGCTCCAGAAGGTCTATTTCCGCTCTTTTCAAAGAAAGGCCCTTATTGTCCCCGAAGACCTTCAGGCCGTCGGTGCGGGAAACGACGAGCTTCACCCCGGCAGGAAAAAATGGACCATCTCCTTCGTCCTCCCACGCGGGTCCTACGGGACGATGCTCATCAAACGGCTGGTCTTGAAGCCCGGCGAGGGATGAGCTAATATGGTGGACTTCGTAAAAAGAGACCGACGATGAAAGCCCTTTCGCCCGATCGACGACCCCGCGTCAGAATCCGAGAGCTGACCAGCATCGAAGACTGCCGTCGGCTCCCGGATACTCAAGTCCTGGTTTGGGGGCATGCGGAAAGAGACCTCACCCCCGCCCATCAATACCGCATCTCGGCCCAGATGGGCGGCATCCTCCTGGGGGCTTTCATCAAGGGAGAGTTGGCCGGGTTTGTGTATTCGTTCCCGGCTATTTTCAACGGGAAACTCGTTCAGCATTCGCATCACCTGGCCGTCCTTCCCAAGTTCCAGGGATACGGGATCGGGAAGGCTCTGAAGTGGGCCCAGCGGGATTGGGCCATCAGGCGGGGGTACAGCCGCGTCACCTGGACATTCGACCCGCTCCAGGCCAAGAACGCCAACTTGAATTTCCACACTCTCGGCGGCATCTGCCGGACCTATCTCCCCAATTTCTATGGAACGGGATCGGCGCTCAACCTGGGCCCGAAGATTCCGACGGACCGCCTCCTCATGGAGTGGCCGGTCCGGGAGAAGAGAGTCGAGAGGAGACGGAGGGGATGTTTGGAAAGCTACGAGCAGACGTCCCTGCCCAAGGCTCTGGAAAAAAAGACGGACAGCCCCGACTCTCAACCATTGGGTCCTCGATTGAAGCTTCGAAATCGCCGCATTCTGGCCGAGGTCCCACCGAACATCAGGGGCTGGGGCGAAAGGAAGAGGCTTGACCTGATCGCCGCCTGGCAGGCGGACCTCCGACGCGTCCTGACACACTATTTCGGCCAGGACTACACAATTAGCGATTTTCACTTCGGCGACCGCTGCTTTTATGTCCTGGAGCGTCGGCGTTCCCGCTAGCTGGACTAAGAATGGCAAATCCGTGAGGGAGGCCTCAGCTCACTCCCATGCTCCCAACAGATGCACCCCGCCTCTCTTGATGATGACCAGCGTGATATCGTCGCACGGCTCAGTCCCCGTCGCGAAGCTCTGGAAGTCCCCTATGATCTTCTGGCTGAGTTGAGCGGCCGAAAGGTCCCTATGATTCAAGACGAGGCTCTTGAGCCTTTCCTCGGAGAAGTCTTCGCCCTGCGCATTCCGCCCCTCGGGAATGCCGTCGGTGAAAAGCACGACCAGGTCTCCCGGCCCAAGTCTGACCGCTCCGGATTCATAGGTCGCCTGGGCAAACATGCCGAGCGGAAAACCGGAGCTCCCGAGCGCCGATAGCTGGCCTCTTGCGGACAACACAAAGGGAGGATTGTGTCCGGCGTTGACATACCGCAGCTCGCCGCTCCGCCGGTCGAGCTCACTGTAGAAAAAGGTGATGAATGAGCTCAGGCCCGAGCTCTTGAAGAGAAAATCGTTCAGCCGCGCGGCCATCTGGGTGATCTCGTATCGGGGATGGACTTCCGTGAGAAGCGCCGCCCGGAGCGAAGCCATCAGGAGCGAGGCGTTGATGCCCTTCCCCGAAACATCGGCGATGACAATCCCCAGCCGGTCGGCATCGATCGGGACAAAATCATAGTAGTCGCCTCCCACCTCATAGCAAGGCACGTTCAACCCGCTGATGTCGTACCCTTCGAGCCGCGGGTTTTCTTTGGGCAGCAGGTTTTTTTGAATCCTGGCCGCCTGCTCGAGGTCGTTCTCGATTCGTCGCAGAAGTTTCTCCGACTTATCTTTTTCAAGGCCCAAAAGCCGGTAGGCTCTGTCCCTCTGGATCACAAAAAAATACATGGCCCCGAAGATAAACGCGACCAAAACCAGGAACCCGGACCAGAACACAAAAGTATACGGGCCGGTCAGCTCGACAGTCGAATTACGGGGAAAGAGCGGAAATAGAGTCAGCCCCAAGATCGAAGCGGCATACAAACAAAAAAGGTAAAACGCCCTCCGTTTTTTTGGGAAGAGGAGGGCATAGAGGGGACCGAGCAGCCCGACCATGATGACTCCGCCGGAGCGCCATCAACCAGAAACCCCAAAAAGATGACGAACGAAAAAAAGAACCCCGCGGCCATTAGTTTATTCCCGGCCATGAATTCGTTAAGACCGACTATAAGGCTGGTGGGCAGCGCGACAACCGAGGACACATACCAGATCCGCTTGATCAGGCGGATATACTCCGAGTCCTCGGGGTCGGCGCCGATGTTGAGGATGAAAGCGATGCCCCTCTTGAACAGGCTCTTCATTTGCTGAACAAACGGCGCCATGGTCTTATTCTTATCAAATTCTTATTGTTCTGTGCAAGGCCATGGGAGTCCGTATGCGCATCTCTCTTTCCGCTTCGTCAAATCAGGTCCTTTTGTTTGCACCCACGCAAAGAAAATGATAATCAATACGATGGAAGCGAACGCCCACTATGAAAGGCAGGTCAAGAAAAGGCTCGGCTCAAAGACGAAGAGATTATTGACGGGTTATCCGGCCTCCGCTAACATAGATGATAACCATGATCGCGCGGAACCGGCCGGCAGAGGGGTTGTCTGTTTGGGCCATTCTGGTATCGCTCGCCTTGATGGCAGTGGCCGGGCTCGGGGCAGCGGCCCCGCCCCTCCCCGCTCAAACCACCGAAGAAAAGCCGCTCCGCCGCGTTGAACTCCTGATCCTTGAAGACCGCCTAACAGAGGTCACGGTCGGGTTCCACGTCGAACTCGCCCCGGGCTGGTTTCTGTATTGGCTCAACCCGGGCGATGCCGGCCTGGCTCCGGTCGTGAGATGGCAATTTCCCACGGGTTTTGAGGCCGGGAGGCTGCGATTTCCGACTCCGCAAAAGATTGTCCACGGCGACATCGTCACCTACGGCTTTGAGGAGCAGAAAAGTGATTCTATCCATCATCGTCCCCGTCTATAACGAGATGAGGACGATCAAAGAGATCCTCAGACGGGTCAAGATCGTCGACATTACCAAGGAGGTTATCATCGTTGATGACGGGTCAACAGATGGAACCCGCGATTATCTTCGTTCGATGGAAAGCGAGAAGGACTTCAAGGTCTTATACCAAGCCAAGAACATGGGGAAAGGCGCGGCGATTCGGAAGGCCATCAGCCATGTCCGTGGAGATATCGTCATCATCCAGGATGCCGACCTTGAATACGACCCGCAAGATTACCACGAGCTGATCGCACCGATCGTCGCTGGACGGGCGAGCGTTGTCTATGGTTCACGGTACAGCAAGCCTGGGAATGACCTTCCTTTGACACGATATAAGATAGGAGTCCTTGTTCTGACCGCCATGGCCAATTTTCTATATGGCGCCGGGATCACTGACGAGGCGACCTGCTATAAGGCATTCAAGGCAGAAGTGCTCAAAAGCTTGCCGCTTAAATGCAATCGCTTCGAGTTTTGTCCCGAGGTAACCGCCAAGGTCCGCAAAAGAGGCTACAGAATCGAAGAGGTCCCGATTTCGTTCCATTACAGGACGGTGAAGGAAGGAAAAAAAATAGGCTGGAAGGATGGCTTTGAGGCGATCCTTGCGTTGGTCAAGTACCGGTTCGTCGATTAAACCCTCGGCACTTTATTTGTCTATTTTGATCAGCCATTTCTTCAGACAATAAATCAAAGGTTTCGGGCAACCCTGCTCGGTCAAGCACGCCGAGTAGGCCGAGAGCCAACTCCGCCTCAAGACGGCGGTTCGCCGGCCGGCTTGAGATACTTGTTGTACCACGCCAGGCGCCGCTCCATCCGGTCTCGCACATAGCTAGGCGTCGTGATCCCGTGGAACTGGCCCGGATAAACGACGAGCTGGGTGTCTATGCCCCGGCTCTTGAGCGCCTGGTACATCTGCTCGCCGCCCGCGATGGGCACGTTGAAGTCCCGCTCGCCGCCCATGAACAGGGTGGGCGTTCTGATCTTATCCGCGTGGAAAAACGGGTACGAGATCTTGATCCAGAGATCCTGCGCCTTCCACGGCGG
>DQHV01000345.1 GCA_003524335.1 Candidatus Aminicenantota bacterium
CAAAGACAATTGCCGGTTGAGTTCCTCCCTTCAAATCCCCCCTCGCCCCCCTTTTCCAAAGGGGGGGATAAAAAAGAGGCCGAGCGCCCGTCCTCCCGCGGTTGCCACACTAAACGTTATAGATTCCGTATGAGCTTGACGGGAGTTTCGGCCGTGTGATAATTTCCAGGTGAGGCTTGAGCCATTGGCAGCGCGGACAAAGCGGAAGTTTCCGAGGATCGCCGGTGCGGGCATCTGCTGCCTCGACCACATCTTCGTGACTCCCCAGATCGCCTGGGGCGGCACGGCACGGGTCGAGGAATACCGGGTGCAGGGAGGAGGACTGGTCGGCACGGCCTTGGTCGCCTGCGCTCGCCTCGGGGCCTCGTGCTTCCTGTTCAGCTTCCTGAGCCATGATGAGGTCGGAGCGCAGGTCGCCTCGGAGCTCGCCGCCGAGGGGATTAAGCTCGAAGGCGTTGCTGGAATCCCCCAGGGCACAAGCCCTTTCAGTTTTATCCACGTGGACAGCCGCTCGGGCGAAAGGACCATTTTCCATCGGCCGGCCGCGGGTTTGGAGCGGGCTGTCCTCCCCGACCTCGGCCGCATCGCCGAATGTGACGTCCTTCTCGTGGACGACTACTACCCTGAGCTGGCCCTGGCCGCCGCCGGGACGGCGCACAAGAACGGGGTTCCCGTGGTCGCCGATTTGACGGTCAGCCTGAGCAAATGCCCGGACCTGTTCCGCGAGATCAATGTCTTGATCGCGCCCCGGGCTTTCGCCGCCCAGATCGGATATGCCGGCGACCTCCCCGGAGCCCTCCAGGCCATCCACCGGCTCGGGCCGGAGACCGCCCTGATCACACTCGGTCGGGAAGGATACATGTATTCATCCGTCGATGGCCGGGGCAAAGGAAAAGCCTTTAAGGTCGCAGTCGTGGACACGACCGGTGCAGGGGACGCCTTCCACGGGGCGTTCGCCTACGGACTGGCCCGCCGCTGGGAGATAGAGAGGTGCGCCGAGTTCGCGGCGGCAGTGGCGGCGATCAAGTGCACGAAGCCGGGAGGGAGGACAGGGCTGCCGACTCTTCCGCAGACGATCCATTTCCTGGAAAGAAACGGACGGCTCGACTGGTCGGACCTCAAGGCGGGCTAAGAGCGGCTGTAGGAGAAGATTCTTCGTGCATTTTCCCGTATCACACTCTATAATGTCCGGAGTTCATAACCATTTTAAAGGAGCGCACCCCTATGAAAAAACATCGTCTTGTCGTCTATTTCCTCGGCCTTTTCCTGTTGGCCGTCCCCATCTTCTCGACCCCCAAGGAGGCGAAGAAGCCTGACCTCAAGGGATTTCCCGAGCAGGTGACCAAATTGATTTCCGACTGGAAGGTCCCGGGCCTGGCCATCTCCATCATCAAGGATGGAAAAGTCATCTTTGCCGAGGGGTTCGGCTATCGCGACCTCACGCAAAACCTGAAGGTGACGCCCCACACGCTCTTCGCCATCGGTTCCTGCACCAAGGCCTTCACGGCGACGGCCATGGGGATGCTCGTCGACGAAGGAAAGGTGGAGTGGGACAAGCCGGTCAGGAACTATCTCCCGACCTTCAAGCTTCAAGATGTCGTCGCCTCCGAGCGGATGACGCCGCGCGACCTGCTCACCCACCGGTCCGGACTGCCGCGCCACGAACTCGTCTGGTATGCGTCGCCGGCCAGCCGGAAGGAGATCTTCGACCGCCTCCAGTATCTCGAGCCGAGCAAGGATTTTCGCGCCGTCATGCAGTACCAGAACATGATGTTCATGACGGCAGGCTATCTGGTCGGTGAAGTGGCCGGGACAGGCTGGGAAGCCTTCATCCAAAAGCGGATTTTCGGGCCGCTCGAGATGAGGGAGAGCAATGTCTCGGTCACCGAGACTCCCAAGGCGGCCGACTTCGCCCTCCCCTACCAGGAGAAGAACGATAAGGTCGAGCCGATACCGTTCCGCAATATCGACACCATCGGACCGGCCGGCTCCATCAATTCCAGCGTCCTCGACATGGCCAATTGGGTCCTGATGAACCTGAACAAGGGAAAGTTCAAGGACAAGCAAATCGTCTCCGAGGCCGCGCTGGCGGAGATTCACTCGCCCCAGGCCGTGATGCCCTCTCCCATCCAGTATGACGAGGTCCTCTACCCCAGCTACGGGATGGGCTGGGCGATCGTTCCGTACCGCGGCCATCTCCTCCTCGAGCATGGAGGCGGGATCGACGGGTTCATCGCCATGGTCGCCTTCCTTCCCAGAGACAATATGGGAGTTGTCATCCTGTCGAACAGCGGCAGCACGCCGCTCCCGTCGATCGTCCTCTACAACATCATCGACAGGATGATGGGGCTGAGTCCCATCGACTGGAGCAAGCGCCTCAAGGACCAGATGGACAAGGCCAAGGCCGAAGCGGAGAAAGCCAAGAAAGAGACCGACAAGGACCGCAAGCCCGACACCAAACCGTCGCACCCCCTCGAGGACTATGCGGGCGACTACGAAAACCCGGCCTACGGGACGATCTCCATCATCAAGGAGGGGGACCAGCTCAAGGCCAAGTTCAACAGCTTCGACCTCGCAATCAGTCATTATCACTATGACACTTTTGAGCTCTTCAACGAGCTTTATGATCAAAAGCAGAAGCTGAGCTTCCAGACCGATGCCAAGGGCAATATCGGAAGCCTCTCCATTCCCTTCGAATCGACAGTTAAGGACATCGTCTTCGCCCGGGCTCCCGAAAAAGCCATGATGGAGAAGGCCTTCCTGGAGAAGTTCGTCGGCCAGTATGAATACCAGAGTATGGTCGTCACGATCAGCCTCAAAGGCGAGAAGACGCTGACGGCGACGGTTCCCGGCCAGCCGGAGTATGAGCTCGTGCCCTACAGGGGAACTGAATTTAATCTGAAGGGGATGCCGGGTCTCAGCGTTGAATTCAAGCTCGCCAGCACGGGCAAGTCGGTCGAGGTGGCGTTCAAGCAGCCCGGTGCGACGACTGTCCTCAAGAGAAAATAGCCGCATGAAGACGCGGCAAGATGGCTGCCTGGTCGCCCAGTTCTACCTGGAGACCGAGGGCGACCTGGTCGAAACGGCCAAAGAGACCGTCCGCCACGAAACGGCGGGAAAATGGGACCGGCCCGGTATTCCCAGTGATCTCTTCCAGAGGTCGGCGGGGTATCTCCTGGATCACGAACAGACGGGCCCGAAGCAAGGGATAATCGCCTTCGCTTATCCTTTGCACAACCTGGACCTCGAGCTATCGGCCTTCACGGGAATCTGGATCTCGATGGTCACGGGCATGTCGGCCATGCCAAACCTCAAAAAATACCGCCTGCTGGATTTTACTCTCCCGGAAGAAGCGTCTGCCCATTTTCCCGGCCCTCGCTTCGGGATCGAGGGGACGCGAAAGATCCTCCGCATCTCTGAGCACGAGCCCATCATCGGCACGATCGTTAAGCCAACCGTCGGATTGACGGCGGATGAAGTGGCCGTGATCTGCGGCGAGGCAGCCGCCGCGGGGATTAAATTCATCAAAGACGATGAGCGGATGATGAACCCGGCCTACTGTCCGCTTAAAGAAAGGGTGGCCAAGGTCGCTCAGAGACTGAGGCAGGTCTACGAAGAAACCGGGAACAAGGTGATCTACGCGCCCCACATAACGACGGGACCGGACAAGATCTTGGATAACGCGAAGATAGCCGTCGAAGCGGGCGCCAACGCCCTGATGTTCGTGTTCATCGCCGCCGGTTTCGAAAGCCTGCGCCTCGTCGCCGAAAGCCCCGACATCAAGGTGCCGATCTACGCCCATTGCTGCGGCAAGGAACACTGGTCGCGCGCCGAGGGCCAGGGCATCGACCCGCGCGTGGTGGCCAAGCTCGCCCGGATGATGGGCGGCGACTATTTCCGGATCGGCGCGCTGGGGGGTTATTTCGCCAAGCACGAGGTCGGAGAGGCGGCAGTCCTCAAGCCCGCTTTGGCCGAGGCGATGGGGCATCTCCTGCCGGCCGTCCCGGCCGTTTCAGGGGGGCTCGATCCCGGAAACCTGGGAGACAACATCCGCTATTTCGGGACGGACGCCCTCTTCCTGGCCGGCACCGGAATAGCCAGACATCCGGACGGCATCCGTGGCGGCGTCCGGGCGATGGCTGAAGCCGCCTCCGCCGTCCTGGGAGGATAGAGAACGGCTCCCCCCGCTTAATATGAATCCTGTTCGATGATGTCTTTGAGCTGGCAGAGCGAATGGTTCCACAGGACATCGTGGACGAAACCGGGAAAGAAATACCGGAAAAAGAACCAGAATATCTTCTCCGTCCATTTTATACCCCGGGCGATATCAAACGCCACATAGATAGAAAGCACAAAGACGCCCGGTTTGGCCTTCTCGATATCGAAGATGAGGATTCCTCCTTCCGCAAAGCCGTCCCTCACCCTATAGGCCAAGTATTTCTCTTCGACCTGACGCTCCAGCACCACCTGGAAATCCAGGAACCTGAAGGGCGTCTTGTACCGGATCAAACACCCCGGCTCGTTGGGGCTTCCACTGACCCTCTCCACCCTCAGCCAACGGGGCCTGAAGTACTTGCGGTCTCGGTCTCCGAAGGTTCCCAGGTAGCGAAAGATCTTGTTCGGCTCGCTTTTAATCGTGATGGCATACATGCTCTCAAACGCGGGCCTGCCCGAGCCAAATCCCGGGCGGCCCTCCGGCCGGAGCTTTTCCCTTTTCTGCTCCATATCTTCTTTGTGAAGGCCCGTCGGATAGCGCCCCAGCCTGTGCCAGCGCAGACCGAAGGTTTGCTCCGTCAGAAAGTTCCGTACCGTCAGGAGGAGACCGCCTGCGATGATCGACCAGACGGCCAGCGGATGGAACATGGCCCTCAGGCCGGCTCGATAGGTGTCATCGCCGCTGGCCATTTTCCACAAGATCTCCGCCAGCCGTCTCGCCCGTTCCGGCTCAGTCTTTCGCTCCGTGAGAACGGCCTGGTACAGAATCCGGCTGAGCGTCGGGTTGGAGAAGACGAGGCGATTGAGCATAAAGAGGATCCGGCCAAAATCGTTGTCGCGTTTGAGGTCCTTTATGACCGGCCAGTAGGCGGCCCGGAGGCTCTGGCTGTCGATGCCCGCCTCCAGGACGGCTCGGGCTAGGGCTGTGGCCGTGAGATACGCGGAATAGATGCCGTCCTTGTAGAGCCTGGCCCAGACCATATCTCCCACGACGGCGGCCCGCTCCCCGGCCACCTGGGCGGCCGCTCCGACTGTCATATAGGGGGCGCACATGCAGACGGGCTTCATCTCCGCTCTAAACGGGAGGATTCTTTTGACCTGGGGGAGCTCCAGATATTCATTGACCAGGGCCAGGTTGTCGCCGCTTCTCGAATCGTCCACCGACCTGCCCAACAGCGCCGCGGTGATGTACCTCCCCTTTGGGATCAGAGACGACATTTCGATCTTTAAGGTCTTGGATCCATATTCTACGAAATAGATCTCTCCCTCCAGAAACGCTTCCAGCTCTTCCTGGATTTCAACCTCGCAGATCAGAGCCCTTCTCACTTCCGGAGGAGAGTACGCAGGGACCGCCTTGCGAACAACGTCCCAAAAGGGATTCTTTTCGGTCGGCCTCCCCAGCGACTGGTTCACACCTCCGGCCATGACCAGGAAGCTCGCTTCGAGCGCTCGATCCCCCTCCTCGCCGGACACCCGGAATCTCTCGCGGTCGGCGTCGGGATCTCCCTCGGCTTCTTCAGCCGACCTCCCTTGGCCTCCGCTTTTCATCGGGTGGTAGAAGACTATCGGCTTTCCTTCTTCCGAATAGCGGAGGTCATAGACGTCGCCGAGAATGACCTCGGCTCCCGCTTCTCTGGCTTTTTCGAGCAGAAAAGAGTCGAAATTCCGGTCCTGATTGGCCCTTCCCTTAGGACGGGACCCTCTGAACACGGCATACATCTTTTTATCCTCAGGTACCCGGAGTTCGATATTTTTCCAATGACCGTGGATGGTCAGGGACCTAATCGTCCCGGCGATGACGTCCTCGGGCAAGAATAGCCCTTCCTGTTCCAGGGCTTCGACCAATTTCGGCGAGAGGCCGCCAGCGCAATAGTTGCACCCCTCCCGGCAGGAGAAATGAGGGAGTGCATCGCCCAGCCCGGTCTCCGCCTTTTTTTCGATGATGACGAGACCGGCGTCCAGGCCGCGGAGTTTCGCCAGGCGGAGGAAATGGATGGCAAAAAAGGCGCCGGCCGGCCCTCCGCCGACGACCACGATCGTATCTTTATCTTTGAGCTTCATGGATGATGGCCCGGCAGAGGCGGGCAGCGCCGGCCTCTAAACTCTACTAAACATATATATATACTCGGATTATAGCAGGAAACCTGGCCGAAGTCATCCGCGATTCCGCACCCTTGTTCTCCGACCGGCGGAGGCCAAGCGGGGGGGCTCGGCTGGACTTCGGACGAAGTTTTTGAGAAAATCCCGGGCGCCGGGCATTTTCGGAACGCCTATATGCGCAGGAGTGATTCATGAGTAATCGAAGGCTGGCCCGCGGGCCGCTCTCGAAAGTCGATAAGCCGTGGGGTTCCGAGGAGCTGCTGGCCTCGACCGACCGCTATGCGCTGAAGCTCATCCGGGTGCAGAAGGGTTCGCGGCCGAGCCTGCAGTTCCACCGCAGGAAGTCGGAATCCCTGGTCCTCCTCTCCGGCAAGTTGCGCGTGGAAATGGGCGAAAGCCGGGATGCGCTTGCCGCCGACGAAATCCTCCCCGGCGAATGCCTGGATGTTCCGCGCGGCCGGGTCCATCGCGTTTCGGCGATCGAAAATTCGGTGATCATCGAGGTCTCGACACCCGAGCTCGACGACGTGGTCCGGATCGAGGATGACTATGGCCGAACAGAAAAGTAGGCCCAGGATCGTCATCATCGGCGCCGGGGCCACCGGCCGCGGCCAAATCGGACGGCTGGCCCATCAGGCAGGTTTCGCCCTCACTTTCATCGAACGGCGGAAAGACCTGGTCGAGGTCTTGCGGTCGGCGGGAAGATACACCGTCGGACTGGCCGGCCAAAAAATCGAAGAGGTGGAGATCGCTGGCTTCGAGGTTGTCCGTACGGACGAGCTTTTCAAGTGCATGCCGGCCATCGCTGAAGCCGATATTATCGCCACGGCCGTCCTCCCGACCAACCTGGAAGCCGTCGCCCCTCTCCTGGCCAAGGGCCTGGGCCTGAAGCGGCAGCAAAGTATCGACCGGCCGCTTAATGTGATCGCCTGTGAGAACATGGAGCGGAGCTCGAGCACATTGCGGGATATGGTGCTGCGGCATACTCCCAAGTTCGACTGGGGCTGGGTCGACGCTCACGTCGGCTTTCCGGATTCCATGGTCGCCTGCCTCGTCCCCTGGCCCAAGGACCCTCTCTACCTTTTAGCTGAAGCCGTGCAGGAGTGGTCGGTGGACGCTCACGTAGTGAAGCCCCCCCTCCCTGAACTCCCCGGACTGACTCTGAGCGCCAACCAAGAAGCAGCCCTGGAACGTAAGCTCTTCATAAAAAATACGGGACATTTCGCCATCGGGATCCTCGGACACTTGAAAGGCTACGCGCTGATGCACGAGGCGGCACGGGACTCCGAGATTCTTGCCCTGGCCGGTGCGGCCACAAAAGAGTCCGCCGCTGCGGTGGCCGGGAAGCATGGCCTTGACCCGCTCGAAACCGAGGAATACCGGCGGACTTTCATGGAGCAGATGCGCTCGTTGTTTCTTCCAGATGAGATCGGGCGGGTGATCCGGGAGCTGGGCCGCAAACTGGCCCGTGAGGAACGCCTGGTCGGCCCGGCGCTCGTCTGCCTCGATCAGGGCCGGGAGCCACGGGCGCTCGCTCAGGTCATCGCCCGAGCCTTCCAGGTCAAGAACCCCGAGGACCCCCAGACTCTGGGACTCCGGGCCGACCTGGCCGCTTTCGGCCTCGAACAAACCGTGGGGGCGGTCTGCGGAATTCCGGCCGGGCATCCGCTGGCAAGGCTCATCCTCGCGATGTCCGGCGGCGGCGTCGGTGTTTAATAAAATATCAAGAGGGACCAGATGAGAAGAAGAAATTTCCTCCAGGCGATGGGAGCCGGCTCGCTGGCGGCCTTGTCTTCGGCGGAATCGGGTACACGCAGACACATGACGAGTCCAGACTGTCCTAAAGATGGGGAGAGCACAAGAATTCCGCCTCTTTCTGCAAATCAGGAAGAGCAACCAGCCGCCGGCCCGGGCGGCTATCATGATCCCCGGATCGCGGTCGACCTGGCCCATATTCGCTGGAACCTTTCTCAGATCAGGAACCATGTCAAGGTGCCGGTCATGGCCGTGGTCAAGGCCAACGCTTACGGCCACGGGCTCGTCGGTACCTCCAAAGCCCTCGAAAAAGCGGGCGCCGATTCCTTGATGGTCGGGAAATTGCAGGAGGCCGTGGCCCTCAGGGAGGCCGGCATCCGCTGCCCCATCTTGAATTTCGGCCCCTTCGACCGGCGAGACAGCGCAGAGATCATCCAACGGAAAATCAGCCAGTCCGTTTTCACAGAGGAGGTGGCTTATCTGGACGAGGCGGCGGCCGGGCTGGACAAGACGGCCTCGGTCCACATCGACATCGACACGGGGATGGGCCGCACGGGTGCAGCGCCCGAGCAGGCGCTTCGACTTATCAAAAAGACCGCCTCTTTCCCTCACCTCAAGATCGACGGCGTCTGTACGACGCTGACCGAAGAACCCGATTTCGACAAAGAACAGCTCCGGCGGTTTCTTCAGGTCTGTACCGTCGCCAGGGCCAAAGGGATATCTCTCGGACTCAGGCATGCCGCCAGCAGCGCGGGAATCTTCTACTCTTCAGAGTTTTACCTCGACATGATCAGGCCGGGGATCACGCTCTACGGCTATTATCCAAATGCCGGGACCAGAAAAACAGATGCCCTGGGCCTGAAGCCGGTGCTCAAGCTGTCGGCGAGAGTCAGCTTCATCAAGGATCTCGGCGCCGGAGAACCGTTCTCTTACCTGCGGGCCTTCAAAGCCGAAAGCAAGATGAGGTTGGCGACAATCGGGATCGGCTACTCGGACGGCTATCCTTTTTTGTTCAGCGGAAAGGTCCAGGTCCTGATCCGGAACAAAAAGTTCCCTGTTCTCGGAGCCATAACCTCGAATCACGTGATGGTTGGGCTCGGCGATGACCGCGAGGTCCGGATCGGCGATGAGGTGACGCTCATCGACCCCGACAGGAGTTCGGGCCTGGCGGCGGACGACCTGGCCGGGCCGAGCGGCGTCGCGGACTATAAAATCCTCATCGGCCTGAATCCCCTGATCCCCCGGACTTATCTGGGATGACGATGCCCTCATTGGAGCGGGTCATGACCGTCATCTCGGGCGGGATCCCCGACCGGGTCTTCATCATGGGTCGCGCCGACCAAGGGCCGATGGCCCTGGCGGCCGGCCTCCGCGGCTACAGCCAGTTCTTTCTGGACCTCGGGGAGGAGAATAACGGTCCCCTGATCGAACAGCTCCTCGATATCTGTGTCGAAGCGGACATCCGGTATGCGCACGCTCTGCGCGGAGCCGGAGCCCACGGCACATCGCTGGGCGAGCTGGGTTCGGATACGGTTTCGCCGGCCATGTACCGGAGGCTTGGGCTGCCGAGACTCAAGAAGTTCTATTCGGCCATGCAGGGAAAGCGGTTTCCCGCCTCTCTCCACCAATGCGGAAACACGGCCGCCGTCCTGAGCGACATGGTTTCGAGCGGAGCGGCCATCCTGGAGCTCGACCCGCGCACGGACGCGCGGGCGGCCAAAGAGACAACCCGAAAAAAGACAACGATCCTGGGGATGGTCGACCCGGCCAATGTTCTCGAGCGCGGGACGCCGGCACTTGTCCGGGAAAAATCACGGGAAGCGATCGAGGTCCTGGCTCCCGGCGGCGGGTTCATCCTGGGCCCGGGCTGCGCCCTGACCCCAGAGACGCCCGAGGCCAATGTCAAGGCTCTTATCGAATGCGCTGCCCGATTCGGCCGCTACCGGCCCGACGGGACGCTCCTCGGCCGATAGTCTTAGGAGCAATTGACCTGGCCCGGCAAAGGCTCTATAATCGCTGACCGACCAACGCCGGATGGAGATTGTGAGGCCTGCCATGCAAATCACGCTATCTCAAGATCAATACGAAAAGCTTATGCATCTTGCTTTTTTGGGGAACTGGCTGGTCAATTCCTACCGCGCCAGCGAACGGCTTGAGGAATACGACAAGCTGGCGGAAGACATCATGTCTTTCGCTCCCTCGGCCGGGCTTAAGGATCGGGTCGAGTTCGACGAATTCGAAGGCCGTTATTATCCGTCCCGGAAGCTGGACGAGGAGTTGCGCAAGTTCTGGGAAGAATACGACGACGACGTCTTCTGGAACATGCTCATCGACGGCCTGGCCGAGCGGGATTACGGGCGCCAATATGGCGAGGAGAACCTCGACGCCATGGAATGGGACGAATATGAAAAGAAACTCGAGCCCTTCCTCAAGAAATACGAAAAGGAGATCGATGAACACGGCCTGGAGCGCCTGGAGGTCAGACTCGTTTCCTGAATAGCCGATAAGATACCGTTTAACCGCGGCTCTTCCGCCTCGCTTCTTCCCGGGACTTGATGCTGCTCAGCAGCTCTTTTTTCATGACAAGACGGAGCGACAGATAGAGGACGGCGACCAGAAAGATGAGGCCGAAGGCCGCATAGGCATCCCAGGGCAGCAGCAGTGCGACGTTGATATAGACGAACATGGACAGGAGATAGGCCCACCACCAGCGCCGGAAATAGAGGCAGCCGGCGATGATCAGAGTGGACACCGTGAACCCGACCAGCGCCGCTTGGGGATCAGCCGTCGCGATGAGGGTCGTGGCCGCATAGATGAAGGGAACCGCCAGCCAAGCCCATTTTCGGCGTATAAAGACAACGAAGAACCCGCCGCTGAGGGCGGTCAGGATAAAGCCGGTAGTGGCCAGGCTCTGCCAGACGCTTCCCGGGCCTGAAGTGCCTTCAGCCCGGGCCTTGATCCCCTTCATCATTTCCCGCTCCATGGTGAAATGTCCGGGCTCGAATAGAAGGCTCCAAAAGACCATCGTAGGAAAGGGCCTGGGCTTGGTGGGGTCGCGGACGATGAACCGGGTTTTTCCTCCCTCCAGCGGCCGTAGCAAAAAGCTCCCCCAACCATCAAGGATCATGGCCTGATTGGGTTCGAAGCGGCTGACGTGGGGCCCGACGCTTTTCTCCTTCCGTTTGATCAATCCCAACGGATAGTTTGGGCCAGTCAAGGGAAGCAGCTCGCCTTCCCGGCGGTTTTGCCACTCGGGGTTGATGGTCCTGGCGTTGTGGATATCAGCCAGCATCATGTTCTCGATCCAGCTGTAGCTATAAAAGCCGCCGCGGTCCTGGCCGAGCTGGGCGATCCAGGGCCAGATGTCTTCGATTGGAGCTCCGATGGTGACCGCGCGGGTGCTGCGGTACGACGGGTCGGGGACAATCTCGTCTCCGGGCAGGGGCATCGCGGATTCGGCTTCGGTCGCACCCCACTCCAACATCCAGGGAAAGATGAACAGGAGGTAGACGATGATTATGAGGGCGAAAGCCCCAAGAAAGGCCAATCCCAACATTTTGCCCTTCCGGATGGCCATGTTCTATCTCCTTGGCCGGACAGCCGCCAATTCCCAGACGAATATAGCGCCGCCGCTGGAGAGCTGTCAATAGACTTGTTCCCATTTAGGCCGCACCTCAGCTGTCGCATTCTGCTGTTTCTCAAGGATTCGGTGCCTGGCACCGAATTCAAAAAAGAGATGACGGGCGGCGGTTTTCTGTTCTAAAATTGGGGCCAAGAACTTAAGGCAGGCAGACATGAGCGATTCGGACATCCCAAGACTTGAGACTCCAGGAGACATCTCTCCCAAGTCCTGCCGCTCTGACCTCATCCCGATCGCTCTTATCTCAGCATTGAGCCTGGTGCTCCACTTGATGGCCGTCCGCGGGTTCGGGTTTTTTCGCGACGAGCTGTATTACATCGCCTGCAGCGACCACCTGGCCTGGGGTTTTGTGGACCAACCTCCCCTATCCATCCTGGTCCTGAAAATGATGAAGCTCCTGTTCGGCAATTCCCTGCTTGCGGTCCGCGCTCTCCCGGCGGTCGGGGGTGCCGTTTTTGTATTTTTAACCGGGCTGATGGCCCGTGAACTCGGCGGCAAAAGGTTCGCCCTCCTTTTGGCCTCGGCCGCAGGCTTTGCCCCGGTCGGCAACCTCTTTCAATTCCACGTCTACTCTATGAACTTTATCGATCTCCTGCTCTGGCAGGCGGCCATCCTCATCCTCATCCGGCTCGTCAAAACAGAGAACCCGAAGCTCTGGATGCCTTTCGGGGTCGTGGCCGGTCTCGGCCTCCAAAACAAGATTTCTCTGCTCCTGCTGGTTTTCGGCCTGGGAGTCGGCGTCCTGCTAACCAAACGCCGGAGCGACCTGAAGAATCGCCATTTCTGGCTCGGAGTCGGCCTGGCTATCCTCATTTTTCTCCCCTATCTCATCTGGAACTTCACCCACGGCTGGCCCACATTGGAGTGGATGCACAACGCGGAAACCCAGAAGAACATCAAGGATACCCCGGTGGCCTTCGTTATCGGCCAGCTTCTTTATAACAACCCTCTGAGCATCCTCGTTTGGCTCCCCGGGCTTTTGTACTTTTTCTTCCATAGGGAAGGCAAGAAGTTCCGGCTGTTCGGTTGGGTATGCCTTTCTCTTTTTCTCCTGTTCATGGCCCTGGGCGGAAAGAACTATTACCTGGCAGGAGTCTATCCGGTTCTCTTCGCTGGAGGCGCGGTTTTCTTCGAGAGTGCTTTTCGACCGAAAACAGGGCGCGTCCTGGGTGCCGCTCTGGCGGTCTCGTTAATCATCTCGACCCTTCTCCTCTCGCCGCTGACCCTTCCCATCCTTTCTGTCAAGAAAACCGTCGCCTATGTCGAGGGTTCCGGGCTCAACCGGAGTCAGGAGCGGAACGAGATCGGCGTCCTCCCCCAGCATTTCGCCGACATGTTCGGCTGGGAGGAGTTCACGGCGACGATCGCCGGAATCTACAAAACCCTGACTCCGGAAGAGCAGGCGGGATGCCTGATCTACGTCAGGAACTACGGGGAAGCAGCCGCCGTCGATTTCTACGGCCCGAAATATGGGCTGCCCAAAGCCGCCTGCGCCCATAACAGTTATTGGTACTGGGGCCCGCCCCAATGGGACGGCGGTGTGGCCATCATCATGGGGGACAGCCGGGATCCGCAGGCGAGTTCCGCCGACTTGAGTACCTATTTCGAGACGGTCGAACTGGCGGGGACAACGCGCTGTGAATTCTGCATGCCTTACGAGAACAACCGGGCGATCTTCCTCTGCCGGCGGGCCCGGTTTTCGATCCAAGAGATCTGGCCAGACGAGAAGGAATTCATCTGAGGTGAAACCATGAAAAATCCGGCTCTCCCCGCCTTGTCTCCCGAGGGACGGCTGATGTCCCTGGACTTCTTCCGCGGGTTCACCATGTTCCTTCTCATCGGGGAGAGCACCCTTCTCTATGAACACCTTCGGGACCCGCGGCTTGCTGGGACGATCCTCCAAGCCATCGGCACGCAGCTCGATCATCACCCTTGGGCCGGACTGCGTTTCTGGGATCTTGTCCAGCCATTTTTCATGTTCGTCGTCGGTGTCGCTCTGGCCTTCTCGGTGGCCAAGCGCGAAGCGCACGGCGAAAAGCGGGCCCAGATCACACGGCATATCGTCGTCCGGTCTCTCGTCCTCCTTCTCCTCGGCTGGGCGCTTTACTGCATCGGACCGGGCCGTATCACCTTCCGTTTCCAGAACGTCCTGGCTCAGCTCGGCGTGACCTACCCCATCGCCTATTTCCTGATGAGGCGGCGGCCGCGCACCCAGATCGCCTGGAGTTTCTCGTTCCTCATCCTCACCGAAATCATCTACCGCATTTTCTGGGTCTCGGGATACAATCAGCCCTTCGTCCCGGACCACAATTTCGGGTCGTGGGTGGACATGCTTATCTCGGGCGAGCTCTCGTCAGGCCACTGGGTTTCTTTCAATGCCATCCCGACGGCCGCCCATACGGTCTGGGGCGTGCTGGCGGGTCAATGGCTCATGAGCGGCCGAACTCCCAAGAGCAAAATCGCCCGGCTGACCGCTCTCGGGACAGCCGGTGCGGCCGCCGGATACGCCCTTACCGCCGTGTCGCCGATGATCAAACGCATCTGCACGAGCTCATTCGTCGTGGCCAGCGGCGGCTTCTGCCTTCTGGCGCTCGCGCTGTCTTATTGGACGATCGATGTCCGCAAGCACCGGAAGTGGGCGATTTTCTTCAACATCGTCGGCCTGAATTCCCTGTTCATCTATCTCTTTACCGAGAGCGGCGGGACCTCATGGGTAGCGAGACCCGTTCAGCCGTTCACGCTGGAGTTGTTTGGCCGGATGGGGGAATCTGCGGCAGAGATCTTCGCGAGTCTCGGCGCCTGGGCCGTTCTCTGGCTGATGTGTTATTGGCTCTACAAGAACAGGATTCTGATTAAAATATAGGAGTTGTCCAAGGATGGACCCGGTCCACCTTACGTCCTATCTCCAGCGGCCTTTTCTCCAAACCCAATGGTGTCCCCTCCGTTCCCAGTGCCCTGGAACCCAGGACTTGCCCGGCTTCGCCTTTACCCAACTCCCGGCCGCCCAGACATAGGCATGCCCGTTCCATCTCCAGGAGCCGCCGATCCAGACAAAGTGGAGGCCTGGTCTAGCGGACAAGACCTCGGTTCTGAGCGGCGGCGGGGCGACGCGAGGAGGCGCTACCACGCAGCCGGCCGCGATGGCCAAAAGAAAACCAATCAAGACCAGGAGTGCCGCCTTCTTCATCCTATGCTCCTTTTAAGGCGCCTAATCATGTCGATACACCCATTGGACAGCAGGGGCCTAAAAGGGTTGGCCCCTGGCCGGAAGGGTTGGCCGCCTTATGTTCTGGACTTAGTATAGGCAACTGGGCAGGAATTTTCAATTGCCCAACTATCAAGGCGGCCGATCGTGGCCTGGAGCAACTAAGGCGCGCTTTTGGCGTAGTTATTATGTGGAGAATACAGGCTCCTTTTTCCCAGCGGATGGCCATTCAACTTAAGGAGTTCAAAGATGACCCGGAAAACTGAAAAAGCGCTTTTCCTTATCGTTCTTGTCGCTTTGCTCATTCCTCTAGGGCACTCTCTGGCCCAGACGGCCGCGCCTCTTAAAACCGACGTCCCCAAGGAAAAGCTCGTCGCCGAACTGGAGCGCGCCATCCCCGACTTGATGAAGAAAGCGAGCATTCCTGGGCTGA
>DQHV01000023.1:0-4752 GCA_003524335.1 Candidatus Aminicenantota bacterium
GGACTCCATCCGCTTTACAGGCAAGCGCAATATCAACCCGGTCGTTGATGATCAGGGGTATTTTTTTCGGCCCCAAAAACCGGCACGTCCTTATCCCGATTTCAAGAAATTCCCGGCTCGTCCATTTCTTACCGCGGAGCTGGATAAATGTCGCCCCTCCCTCAACCGCCTCGGCGATAAGCTGAAGNNTGGGGAAACGAGCGGGCTGACGAACTCCATACCCGAGCCTCTTCAGTGCGGGAGCCCAAAGACGTAATATACTAAACAGAGCAGTCCCAGGACGATTGAACCGGCGTTCAGGTCTTTCCATTTCCCGGACAGGATCTTGAATACCGGGTAGAGGACCAGGCCGGCCGTAAGACCGTTGGCAATGTTGTAGGTAAAAATCATCATGACGATCGTGACAAACGCCGGGACCACTTCGGTCAGGTCGTCAAAATCGATCTTTTTAATCGAGCCCATCATCAACACTCCGACCGCGATGAGCGCCGGTCCATAGGCATAGCGCAGGTGCTGCAATGGTTGGATTAGGGGGATAAAAAAAAGCGAGGCCAGAAAAAGGGCGGATGTCGTCACCGCCGCCAGCCCGGTCCGCGCCCCCTCCCTTATTCCTGTGGCCGACTCGATGTAGGCTCCGCTCGTCGAGGTGCCGACCGCGGCGCTGAACATGCAAGTTGCGGCATCCACCATCATCGGCCGCTCGATCCGGGGGAAGTTCCCTTTCTCATCGATCATGTTCCCGGCGGCACCCACCCCCACCAGAGTTCCCAGCGTATCCAGGAATCCCATGAGAAAAAGCGTCAGGAGGATCGGAAGGAGGCTGAACTTAAGCATTCCCAGGATATTCAGTTTTAGGGCGATCGCCCCGAGGCTGAATTCGCCGACAAATGGGAGCGCAACTACGGCCCGCGGCGCTTCACCCAATCCCAGCACATAACCTAGGAAAGCCGTAGCGGCGATCCCCAGCAGGATCCCGCCGCGGACCCGCCAATACAGGAGAACAGCGATGAAGAAGAAGCAGAAGACCGCCAGGAGGACCTGGGGGGAGCGCAGGTCGCCGATCTTGATCGGCACGTCGGGAGCCGACAGCACGGTGGCGCCTGCCCGGAGGAGAGACTGGGGCTCCGCGCCCGCTACCGAGCTGGTCACGATCCCGGTTTCATAGAGCCCGATAAAAGCCAGGAACAGCCCGATGCCGACGGCGAAGCTGTGCTTCATGCTCGAGGAGATGGAGTTGGCCAACCAGGACCGGACCCGGAGCAGGGTGATGATCGCGAAAACGAGCCCGCTGATGAACACAGCACCCAGCCGGAGCTGCCAGCCGATCCCCATGGCCGCCAGGCCGAAGGCGATGAAGGCGTTCTCGCCCATGTAGGGAGCCACGGCGATGGGAAGGTTGGCATAAAAACCCATCAGCAGGGAGCCGAAAGCGGCCGCCAGGATCGTGGCCACCGTGCTGGGGCCCTGGGGGATTCCGGCAAAGCTCAGGATCGCCGGGTTGACGACCATAATGTAGGCCATGGTAATGAAGGTCGTCGCCCCGCCCAAGACCTCGATCCGGATGCTGGTTCCGCGCTCTTGAAGCTTGAAAAGGCGCTCGGTCAGCATTCTTTTCTCCATGCTTTCCGCAGGTTCAGTGCGCTAATTCCTGAGAGAAACATATCTCCGCTCAAGACCTAAAGTCAAGCCGCCAGAACCCGAAGCCAGCATTATTGACAAGGCCTTTCGATTATCCTTTAATGAAGACAATTTTCCTAGAAAGGAAGGCGCATGATCGACCGGGTCAAGTGCAAGATATTCGAGGTCAAGGATTTTCCGAAACCTGGCATCGGCTTCAAGGACATCACTCCCGTGGTCCAGGACGCCGAATGTTACAAGTATGCGGTCGATCAGATCGCCGCCTGGGCAAAAAAGAAGAAACCCCAGGTTATCGCCGGCATCGAATCGCGCGGGTTCCTGTTCGCCGCGCCGGTCGCCTACAAGCTCGGGTTGGGATTGACCATGATACGGAAAAAGGGCAAGCTCCCCCGCAAAACGATCTCCGTCCGGGCGCCCAACGAGTACGCCGTGGAGCATTTCGAGATGCATGCTGACAGCGTTCGGCCGGGCGATCGGGTCGTGATCATCGATGACCTCATCGCCACCGGCTCCTCCTCGATCAGCGCCATCGATTTGATCCAAAAGCTCGGGGGAAATCCCGTTGGTTTCGCGGCGCTTGTCGACCTGGCGTTTCTCAAGGGCGTCGAAAACATCAAACAGGCCCACCCCGGAGTGGACATCTTTGCCCTCATCAAGTTTAAAAAATGAGAAATTTTCTCCTCTCGATTTCTCTCGGGATTTTGCTGATCCTCCATTTGAGCTGTGCGCCTGAGGTTACCAAGGTCCAACTCGCCCCAACCGGCCCGGCCGAGGCCAAGTGGGTGAATAAAACCTTGGCCAAGATGACTCTAGAGGAGAAGGTCGGCCAGATGATCGGCTGGCGGTACAACGGCCGTTTCTTCAACCGCGACAGCGATACAGTCAAGGAGCTCGTCGACCTCGTCGTCAAAGAAAATATCGGCGGCCTGATCATCTTCGCCGGAGAAGTGTATGAGACCGCTCACCTCACCAATTTCCTCCAGGAAAAAGCCCGGATCCCGCTGCTCATAGCCGCCGACTTCGAATGGGGCGCCGCCATGCGGATCAACGGGACCACCCTTTTCCCGCCGCTCATGGCGCTCGGGGCGACGGACTCCGAAGACCTGGCCTACCAGATGGGAAAAATCACGGCTGTCGAAGGACGAGCTTTGGGAATCCATATGACCTACGCGCCGGTCGTGGACGTCAACATCAACCCCGACAACCCTGTCATCAGCGCGCGCTCTCTCGGAGAGCGGCCGGAGAGCGTTGGCCGCCTGGCCGCCGCCTTTATTCGGGGCTGCCAGGGAAACGGCATGATCGCCACGGCCAAGCATTTTCCGGGGCACGGCGACACGGCCCTGGACTCGCACAATCTCATGCCGGCGATCAACGCCGATATCACCCGACTGGAACAGGTGGAGCTCTATCCGTTCGCCCAGGCTATCCGGGCCGGCGTCGAGGCGGTCATGACTGCGCATCTCTTCGTCCCCGCCTTAGACCCGACACCGGGACTTCCGGCAACTCTATCTCCGCTTATCCTGACAGACCTGCTCCGGAAGAAAATGGGCTTTAAGGGGCTCATCGTGACCGACGCCATGACCATGGGTGGGGTAACCACTGCTTTCAGCGCCCAAGAGGCCGCTTTGAAGGCAGTCCAAGCAGGTGTTGACATGGTCCTTCTTCCGCCTGATCTGCCGGGTGTCATTGACGCATTGGTGCGGTCGGTTCAAGAGAGAGCCATTCCCGAGTCTCGGATCAACGATTCCGCGCGTCGAGTCCTGGAGCTCAAGGCCCGGCTCGGCTTGCAGAATAACCGGTATATCGATATTGGCCTCTTGCCCCAGAAGATCGCCTCGCGGCCGCACCTCGAACAGGCCGCCCGGACGTTCGAAAAGTCGGTGACCCTCGTCAAGAACGATCGGGATGTCCTGCCCATTTTTCCTGAGATACCGGCCGAAAAGATCGCCGTTTTGTCCCTGAGCAGCGACGCCGACGACTATTTCGCCGGACAGACGTTCATCCGGGAAGTGCAAAAACGGATACCGGGGCTCCACGCTTTCTACGCCGACGCCTTCACTGGGCAAGAATTCATACGGGAAGCCAAAGCCAGAGCCTTTGACGCGGACCTCGTCGTGCTGGCTCTGTTTTCGAGCCTGAGGTCGGGCAAGGACAGCATTGACCTTCTGCCCGGGCACATCGACTTGGTCAGGGAGCTGAGCTGGGCAAAGAAAAAGACACTAGTGGTTTCTTTCGGCAGTCCCTATTTCCTGAGGCACTTTCCTGAAGTCGACGGCTATATTTGCCTATATCGTAATACCGCCCAGGCCCAGGAAGTGGCGGCCAAGGCCGTCTGCGGCGAGATCGACATCGAAGGCGGGCTTCCCGTATCCATCCCGGGCCTATATCCGGTCGGCCACGGGTTGACAATCAAAAAGAGATAACCATCCAGTCTTTCGGGGGGATTCTCCCGAGCCACGCAACTTGACATCACCGAGCGTCGTTACTAATATGAAGCCGGGCACACGAGCGGGAGAGGCGGAAGGAGTTTAAACACCATGATATTCCCCAAGAAGATTCTGGTCGGGGTGCTTGCGCTCATCATCGTCGGGGCCGCGGCGTATCTTATTTTCTTCAACAAGAAGGGAAAACCAACAACCGCCAAAACGGGGGAAGAGACGGCCCAACCGGCCGCCAAGCCCGAAGAATCGGCGCTCCCCGTCAAGGTCGTACTGGTCAAGCGCGGCGACCTAGTGATGCGGCTCGAGTCTCCCGGCGAAGCCTATACCGAAAAGAAGATCGCCCTCAAGACCGAAGTGACGGGCACGATCAAGAGCCTCAATGTGAAAGAGGGCCTGCACGTACGCGCGGGCGAAGTCCTGGTCGAGATCGANNCGGCTGAGATGGGAAAGATCCGAAGCCCTGCGGTTGAAGTACCTCTCGGACCTTCTGCTGGACAAGCAGTTTGCCCCGCCGAACAAGGAAATGGACGCCGGGGCCGTGGAAAGGATCAAGAAAGCCGAGCAGGATTTTTCCAAAGCCGGCTCTCTTTATGGACAGGGGTTGATCTCCCGTGAAGACTTCGAAAAGGCGAAAAGGTCGTATGAAACACTCCTCATCGAATCCGGCGTCAAG
>DQHV01000023.1:4835-4956 GCA_003524335.1 Candidatus Aminicenantota bacterium
ATGGAGCTCGAGAGGACCAAGATCCGGGCGCCGTTTGCCGGTATCATCTCCGACATCAAGGTGTCGCCCCAGGAGTACATCTCCCCCGGCCGAGAGCTTTTCACCCTTGTGGACATCAGCA
>DQHV01000203.1:0-756 GCA_003524335.1 Candidatus Aminicenantota bacterium
CTGCGCTGCACCCCCTGGAGCCCTTCGAGGGCCCCCTTGATCACATGGAACGGGATTTCGAGCTCGAGACCCACGGCGATGCTGGCCAGGGAGTTGGAGACGTTGTGGAGCCCCGGGAGGCTCAGCCGGATCTCCCCCAGCCTCTCGCCGTGATACAGCACGGTAAAGTGGCTGGCAGGGCCGTCGAACGAGATGTTTCGTGCCTGCAGGTCCGCCTGGGCCGTGGTGCCGTAGGTGATGAAACGCTTGTGGATTCGAGGAAGGATATCCTGCACCGCCTCGTTGTCAAGACAAAGAATCGCCAGACCGTAAAAAGGGNNTCGCTCTCGTCCGCCTCGGCGACGATGAAATCCCCCTTTCCCAGGACGGCGTTGGTGCCGATCCCCTTGAGCTTGCCTCCGATCACCACCGTGGGGTCGAGGCCCGCGGCCCCCAGCAGGGAGGCCACGATGGAGGTGGTGGAGGTCTTCCCGTGGGCGCCGGAGATGGCCACGCTGTATTTGAGGCGCATGAGCTCCGCCAGCATCTCGGCCCGGGGGATCACGGGGATCTTGAGCAGGCGGGCTTCCTGGACCTCGACGTTATCTTCTTTGACGGCCGAGGAGATGACGACCACGTCCGCCCCGCGGACCCGCTCGGCTCGATGGCCCTTGGAGATCCTTGCCCCCAGCCGGACCAGACGGAGGGTGACGTCGTTGGTCTGCAGGTCCGTGCCCGACACTTTGTACCCGAGGTTAAGGAGCACCTCGGCGATGC
>DQHV01000203.1:851-999 GCA_003524335.1 Candidatus Aminicenantota bacterium
GGAACGAGCACGGCCGCCTTCTGGGCCACGACGAGCTCGGCGATGGTTGTGGCCCCGGCCCGGCTGATGACCAAATCGGATTTCTCGAAATAGCCGGCCATGTCAAAAAAGAAAGGTGCGACCTCGGCATCCAGAAAACCGTTTTGAA
>DQHV01000203.1:1066-3786 GCA_003524335.1 Candidatus Aminicenantota bacterium
GGCCGAACACCAGGTCGACATAGGGCGCGCGCTTGACGATCGCCTCGCCTTCCTGTGATGCGACGCAGCCGCCGACGCCGATGACCAGGCCGGGTTTGAGGCGGGCCAGAAGGAGGAGCGACCTGATCAGGGCGAACGGTAGAAGGACCATGGTTCTCAGGCTCTTCAGGCCGCGACCTTTGATCCCTTCGATCCTCATCGGAATAAAATGGGCGGCATAACGTTCCATCAAATCCCTCTCGATGGGACGATGGCTGCCGATGTAGGTCAGGCGGATGCCGGGGTCCTTCTCCTGGAGCTTGCGGCCGACGGCCAGGGCGGGGTAGAGGTGGCCGCCCGTGCCGCCTCCGCTGATGACGATGCCTTGAGACCTCATCGCGTCCTGCGTTCCGATCCTTTGCGTTGAGAGATATTCAGGATGATCCCGATAGCCGCCAGCGTGCAGACGAGCGAAGACCTCCCGAAGCTGATCAGGGGCAGGGGGACTCCCTTGGCGGGTCCCATCCCCAGGACCACGGTGATGTTCAGAAGGGCCTGGACGCAGATGACGAGCGTCAGCCCCACGGCGAGGAGCTGGGCCGCGGGGGTCGGCGCCCGCGAGCCGATGACCAGTCCCCTCCAGAGGAACGCGAGAAAGAGGCCCAGGATAGTCAGTGTCCCGAGGAGTCCGAATTCCTCCCCCAGGATGGCATAGATGAAATCGGTGTGGGCGTAGGGGAGGAAGTAGAGCTTTTGTTTGCTCTCTCCCAAGCTGACGCCGAGCAGGCCGCCCGAACCCACGGCGAGCTTGGATTGATACGGCTGGAACCCTTTTCCCTGGATATCCTTGTCCGGCGAGATGAAACTGGTGACCCTGTCGACCCGGTAGCTCGCCGAGAAGAGATAGATGGCGAAGACGGCCACGGCCGCAGCGCCAAGGGCGGCGAGATAGCGAAACTTGACACCTCCGAGATAGA
Organism: Candidatus Aminicenantota bacterium; assembly: GCA_003524335.1. Taxonomy (GTDB): domain Bacteria; phylum Acidobacteriota; class Aminicenantia; order Aminicenantales; family UBA8522; genus UBA8522. Next base: position 2,023 of record DQHV01000203.1, read on the forward strand.
GCATCAGGCCGCAGATGGCGAAGATGAGGAGGGCCGTGCCATAGTCCGGCTCCTTCAGGATCAGCAGCGTGACCAGCCCCATGATTGCGATCGGCGGTACCAGCACCCGCCACTCGTGGAGCCGGTGTTTTTTCTGCTCCAGGAAGTAGGCGAGGTAGAGGACCAGGCTGACCTTGGCCAGCTCCGAGGGTTGGAAGCGGATGCCGAACAAGCTGACCCAGCGGTTGACCCGGGCGACCGACGGCATGACGAAACAGGCCGCGAGCAAGAAAACCGAGAGAACCAGCAGCCCGTAGACGATATAGGCGTTCTGGTAGAACGGCTTACGCACCGAGAGGAGGAAGGCCATCAGGACAATTCCCGCCGTCGCGCCGACGATCTGCTGGATGAAGAAGTGAAGAGACTGATGGTATTTTTCGGTCGCCAGGTTGGCCGAGGAGCTGAAGACCATGATCAACCCTACGGCCAGCAGGAAGACGGTGATGACAAAGAGGGCTTTGTCGAAACCGCGAGGCTTGAATATTTCCATCGTCTAGGCCTTTCCTCGGCGGACCGATTCAGCAAGCCTCCGGACCTCGCGCCCGAAGACGCGGCCCCTGGCCTCGAAATTCTTGAACATGTCGAAGCTCGTGCAGGCGGGAGCCAGAAGCACGATCTCTCCCCGTGAAGCGGCCGCGAAGGCCAACCGGACGGCTTCGCGCAGGGAAGAAGCCTCAACCATCGGGATCAGGCCCCGCAGCGCCGCTGCGATCTTTGTGCTGGCTTCACCCAGCAGGACGACTTGCTTGACGCTCTGCTGGACCGGACGGCGGAGAAGCCGGAAGTCGGCCCCCTTGTCCCGGCCCCCCAGGATGAGAACGGTCCGCCGGTCGAAGCTCTGGAGGGCTTTGATCGTGGCATCGACCGTGGTCGCTTTGGAATCATTGATGAAATCGACGCCGCGCAAGGTCAAGATTTTCTCCAGGCGATGCTCGAGGCCGGAGAAGCTTCGGATGGAGGCCTGCATCGACCGGGGGGCCACACCCAGCACACTCCCGATGAGCGCCGCTGCCATGACGTTCTCCCGGTTGTGGAGACCGGGGAGCGGGATTTCGGCCGACTTCATGAGCCGCTCTTCCCTTTTGCCATCCCGCAGGATGATCCAGCCGTCGCGGAGGAAACACCCCCGGCGGACTTCCTTCCGCCGGCTGAAGAGATAAATTCTTGGGCGGATTTCTTTGGCCAGCCCGCCGACCAGACGGTCGTCGGCGTTGAGGATAGCTATATCATCGACGCCCTGCGCCAGGACCAGCCTCTTCTTGGCGGCGAAGTATTCATCAAAAGAGGCGTGCCAATCCAGGTGGTTCAAGGAGATGTTGAGGAAGACCGAGATGTCCGCCTTGAATCGCTCGATGTGTTCGAGCTGAAAGCTCGAGATTTCGGTGACATATATATGGTCGTCCCGGCTTTTGTCGACTAAGGAGATGAGCGGAGTGCCGATGTTCCCGGCCAGAAAGGCCTTGCGGCCGGCCTCTTTGAGAATCTTGTGGGCCAGCGTGGCGGTCGTGGATTTCCCATTAGTCCCCGTAATGCCCACAATCCTTCCCCTGAGGAAACGGGAGGCCAGCTCGATCTCCGAAAGCACTCGGGCGCCCGCTTTCTCGGCCGCCGCAAGCTCGGGCAGAGCGGCTGCTCCCGGGCTGGGAATGATGAGGTCGGCGGTGAGAAAGGTCAGGGCCCGGTGTTTCCCGGTCTCGAAAACGATGCCCCTGTCTCTCCACTTTT
>DQHV01000019.1:0-2388 GCA_003524335.1 Candidatus Aminicenantota bacterium
GTCGATCACGGCCGGAGCCCCGGGATTAAGCCTCTCCACATCGGCGCCGAAGAACGGTGCCGTCTGTCCCCAGGACCCGACTTGGAGCCGCGGCTCCGGGACGTCCCGCCGGGAGATCATGACGAATACCCGTCCGTTGAGCGGCTGGTCGCCGCCCGAAGCAGGTATCGAGATTTCGAACCGCGTGGACGCCGGCGCCTCCTGTCTTGGCGCGCACGCCGTTAGAGTGACAGACAGGATAAGCAGAGAAACGAGCAGAGCCGGCCGCCATTCACGGGTCGGCCGGAGCCATCTTATTTTTTTCATCGACCTCCTCCTCTCAAGAAAAAAACCGGTCTAGGCGCCATTGCGCCGCTTGAAGATGATATCCTTAACCGCAGGCTCGAAGCCGCAGGCGACCTCGGCGACCTCCTGATCACCTCCGGAAACTCACAGTCCAGGCAACCTCCCGGCTTTGATCGGACTTCAGGCTGATGAGCAGAACCGTTCCGTCCCGCTGGGTTTTGAGGACCGCCGCGCCGGCGCATTCGACTTGATCAAACGCAAAACCGGGCGGGATGGAAATAAACAGCTCATAGACATCCCCGGCCACGATCCGGCTCCTGCCGGACAACCGGTTGCCTTCCCATCTGACATCGACGAGGTCGACTCCGCCGCCGGTGATATGGCGGTTCGTCGCCAGAAGCTGGGGATGAGCTTGACGTTCCCGGATGCAGAAGACCTGGCAGTTGAATTTCGGGTCGACCTCTCCAAGCGGGAACGCTCCGCTGAACGTTCCGAGGAGCTTCCGGCTCCAGAATTCAAAGACAAAGTACTCGCGCTCCTTGTTCAGGCCCAGGTCTTCGAACTTGATCTCCGTATTTTCACCGCCCGTCCGGCCCAAGACCATCCAATCCTCGAAAGGCCGGTTGACCTCGAGGAGATAGAGGTGGCATCCCGGCACGAGTCCGGCGTCGAAGACCTTGGGCTCTTTGCCGCTGACTTCGGTATCGACCCGCCAAAGGTTCTGGGAGCGCGACGGGTCGACGTCGAAGATCTGGCCGGGAAGGGTGAACAGGACGGGCGCCGACCTCTTGGCCGGCTCGACGATCGGCGTCCGGTAGACCTCCGGTTTNNTCGTTCCGCCAGACGACGTTGTTGAAGGAATTGTACTGGGACAGACCGGAGAACGAGAAGCCGTCCGTGCCCAGCCGGCAGCCGTCGATGAGACCCACGAGTTCGGGCCTGACCCCCCAGCAGCCCAGCATGAAAAAGTCCCGGCCGATCACGTCGCGGATGGTCTGGATATACTTGCGATAGGCGGTCGTGACATCAAGCCGCTTCTTCCGAAAATAATCGCTAAACGCATTATATCCTTCGTAACGCAGGTGACGAAGGGCATCGACCTTGAAATATTCGAACCCGTCCGCGCGGAGGCCCCGGTAGATCGGCTTGACGACGTTGTCGAGCGCAGCCGGCACCGTGGCGTCCAGGATATGGCGGATCCAGTTCCCCTTGGCCACCCTCCCCTCTTCGTCCAGGACAAACCAGTCTTTGTGATTCTCGGCGAACTCCGTCTGGGCGAAGGCAGTATTTGTCCAGATGCCGGGTTTCAATCCCTTCCGCTTGATATACGAGGCTAGATAATCGAGCCCGTGGGGGAATTTCTCATTGGGCTCGAGCCAGAGCTCAGGAAGTCCAATGTCGCGCTGGTAGCCGTCGTCCATCTGGATGTACTCGTAGCCGTAGGGGGCGAGGACTTCGGCCAGGACATCGGCCGTCCGGAGCATATCCTGTTCCGTGATCTTGTCGAAAAAGGCAAACCAGGAGCACCAGCCGACNNCGGTGGACCTGGTAAAAGCGCGGCCGGAAGTGGAGGACGATCTCGGAGCCTTGGGCCATCAGGGAGAAATCGTGGCCGGCGACCGAAGTCCGCTCAGGCCTGACGAGGGTGCGCGTGCGCGGCTGGTCATCCACTGACAGCACCCAGTCCCACTTCCGGTCATAGACGGCCTGGTTGAGGAGGCTCTTGCTTAAGCCGGAGCTGTGCCTCACGACGGCCGGCGAGCGCGGATCCCTGTCCGACTCGCAGGGAAAAGACTCCTCGCTCCCGCTGATGAGGCCGGAGAGGACGACCGGCTTGTCCCATGTTTTAGCATTAAANNATCAGAACTGTGATACCGGCCTTAGATTTCATTCACATTACCTCTACTCAGAGTTGCCAAACCTGGGATGGGTAGAGTGAACGTTGAAGGTTTAGCCTTCCCGCGATGATTTTGGAGGGCAGCCTCATTCCTTTTTGTTAACCAGGGCGAGGGGGAGTCCCTTAGAAAGCCTTCCGCAGCGGAGCGGGCACAATTTTTCTTGGCAAAGGCGAAGGGTGGGGGTGAGGAAGTCCGTGGACGACTG